>NZ_JBGLYM010000043.1:0-36260 GCF_047303955.1 Pseudomonas sp. Pseusp88
CTGCTGGCCCCCATCATCTTCCCCGCCGCTGCCCTCGACGGTCTGACCAGCGACGAGCTGGAAGCCATGGGCAATGTTCTGCAAGGCACCATCGCCGGTTATAACGGCATGGCCAGTCTCGACCGTATCCAGACCTTCTGGAATGGTCGGCCTGGGCCAGAGGCGATTGTGGGTGAGGACGATATGGGTCTCAGGCGGGTGATGGTGGACTTCAGCCGGACGTTTCTGGAGTCCATTGGCGACATTGAGGCACCGGTGCATTACACCGTGACCGATCTGGCGGGCAATCTGTCCATGAGTGCGGCGCCGGTGCTGGTCAAGTTGCAGTTGGCGGTGGTTGCGCCGCTGCCGGTTCCGCGAGTCAGGGAAGCGGTGGGAGATGTGCTGGATCCGGCCAATGCGCTGAATGGCGCTACGGTGCTGATCGATGCCAGTGCCAATCTGCGGGTCGGCGATCGTGTGGTGGTCAACTGGCAGGGCGTCAATGCCAGCGACAGCAAGGAAAAAGTCATCACCGCTGCCGAGGCGGGGCTGGAGTTGCCGGTGCTGTTTTCCAGTGCCCTGGTCGGGGCCAATCAGGGCTCGACGGTGACCGTGGCTTATGTGCTGCATCGGGCCAACGGCGTGGTGCAGCAGTCCGCCAACCTGTCCCTGCGTGTGGTGGGCAGCGTCGGCCTCGAGTTCGATACCTCCCCGGCGACCCTCGCCGGCAAGGTTTACCTGCTGCCGGACTACGTCGACGTACTGCCCGTCTTCCCGGCAGGCACGACGCTACATCGCGTGGCCAGTGGTGGTCGACCGCCTTATACCTATCGCTCCAGTGACGAGCGGGTAGCCGTGGTCGATGGCAATGGCCTGACGTCGGTGCGCGGCAAGGGCACGGCGACTATTTCGGTGACCGACAGCCAGGGCGCGAGCTTGAGTTATCCGGTTACGGTGACGGGAGTCATCCATTGCCTGGGCCTGGGTGGCGGGAAATACACCGAGATCGAGGCGATGGCTGCGCGGCATCAGGCCCGTGTGCCCTCCCTTGAGGAAATGGGACAGATCCATAGTGCCTATGGCAATCGCTGGCCGATGGGCCATGGCTACTACTGGACCTCGACCGTCAGTCATCACGCGCTGCTGAAAAGAATGATGCAGGTGAAAGATCTGGTCACAGGTGCAGTCCCCTCCTACGGCATCTGGGATTTAAGCTCCGCCCTTGGCGTCGGTATTCGCTGATACGCCATTGATGTTTACGGGGGCGTTACCTTGCGGTAGCGCCCTTGTATCCCTGAACACATCTCCAAGAGCACACGCATGAGCGCTACTGCACAATCCGCAAAATCCATGACTCGCCCCGCATCCAACCCCGGTCGCTTTCAGGCCATGGTCAACAATAACCCTCTGCAACTCACCTCGCTGCTGGGCAGCCTGACCTTGCGCCCCGAGCTGGGCAGCGTGCCCAGCCACTGGATCTGGAAGGTGATTGCCGACGGCAAGGTCGCCAACCGGCGCGCCAGTATCGGGCTGTTTCTCGATCACGATATCGAGCCCGGTGAGTACGATATCGCCAATGACCCACGTATCAGGATCGTCTACAACCAGTCGCCCCATTCGTCGAGCAATGTCATTTACCACTCGGCGCACTTCCAGACCGGCAGCCTGATCCTTACCGAAGCCGATCTGGACCGGCGCAAGCTGGCCGGGCAATTCAGCTTCAGTGTGTCAGCGGTGGATTTCGAGGTCACCGAGGGCGTGTTTGACCTTTATTGCAGCCTGTCAGCCTCGAAATAGAAACTGCGCGACCGCCACGGCCGTGTTGTCCAGGCATTGCGACTGGCTCAAACCCGACGCCTTCAAGGGTTTGAGATCGTGGTTGGCGGTGGGTATCCACCGCACCTCAATGGCCGGGGACAAGCTGTAATCGGCCACCGCCTGCCGACTGCCCAAGGCATCGCGCTCGCCCTGGACGATCAGGGTCGGCGTACGCAGTTCGGCCAGGTGTGCGACCCGGGGTTTTTCCGGTTTGCCGACGGCATAGAATGGATAGCCCAGGCACACCAGGCCACCGACCTTCAGCTCATCGGCCAGCAGGCTGGCCATGCGCCCGCCCATGGACTTGCCACCAATGGCCAAAGACCCAGTGACATGGGGTCGCACTTGGCCATAAACCTCGCGCCAATGATCAAGCAATTGAGCCTGGGGATTGGGTGGCCGTTTGCCACCTCCCTGGCGCCGTTGGGCCATGTAGGGAAATTCAAAGCGCATCACGCTCACCCCTTGCAGGACAAGGCGTGCAGCGATGTCGTTCATGAAATCGCTGTCCATGGGCGCGCCCGCGCCATGAGCGAGGATCAGGGTCGCTGCCGGGCGGCCCGCCGTGTCCTGCCTGGCTGCATGCCACAGCCAGCCATTGTCCTGCGCCAGTTGCGCGCATTGATCCCCGTCAATACCGGTATTTGACTCAGTGCTCATGCTTGCCTCGCTTTTGATGAGTCTGCCAATAACCCGGAGCTATAACCGTGCGTAATGGCCCCGACCAAGCTGGATGGGAAAAACACCTAAATGAACACAACTAACAGTACCGCCTATAACTATCAGGTGGTCCGCCAGTTCGCCATTATGACGGTGGTCTGGGGGATTGTCGGGATGGGGCTCGGCGTCTTTATCGCCGCCCAACTGGTATGGCCCGAACTCAACTTCGACTTACCCTGGACAAGCTTCGGCCGATTACGCCCGCTGCACACCAACGCGGTGATTTTCGCGTTCGGTGGCTGTGCGCTGTTCGCCAGCAGCTACTACTCCGTACAACGTACCTGCCAGACCCGGCTGTTCTCGCCGGCCCTGGCAGCGTTCACGTTCTGGGGCTGGCAACTGGTAATCCTGCTGGCGGCCATCTCGCTGCCGCTGGGCTACACCAGCTCCAAGGAATACGCCGAGCTGGAATGGCCGATCGATATCCTGATCACCATTGTCTGGGTCGCCTACGCCATCGTGTTCTTCGGCACCCTGGCCAAGCGCACCACCAAGCACATTTATGTCGGTAACTGGTTCTTCGGTGCGTTCATTATCACCGTGGCCATTCTGCATATCGTCAACAACCTGGAACTGCCGGTCAGCATGACCAAGTCCTACTCGGTGTATGCCGGTGCGACCGATGCCATGGTGCAATGGTGGTACGGCCACAACGCCGTGGGCTTCTTCCTGACTGCGGGCTTCCTGGGGATGATGTACTACTTCGTACCCAAGCAGTCCGAGCGTCCGGTGTATTCCTATCGCCTGTCCATCGTGCACTTCTGGGCACTGATCACCCTGTACATCTGGGCCGGTCCCCACCACCTGCACTACACCGCGCTGCCGGACTGGGCGCAGTCTCTGGGCATGGTGATGTCGCTGGTGCTGCTGGCACCGAGCTGGGGCGGCATGATCAACGGCATGATGACCCTGTCGGGCGCCTGGCATAAGTTGCGCAGCGACCCGATCCTGCGCTTCCTCGTGGTGTCCCTGGCGTTCTACGGCATGTCGACCTTCGAAGGTCCGATGATGGCGATCAAGACCGTCAACGCCCTGTCCCACTACACCGACTGGACCATCGGCCACGTACACGCCGGTGCCCTGGGCTGGGTGGCGATGATCTCCATCGGCGCGCTGTACCACATGATCCCGAAAGTCTTTGGTCGTCAGCAGATGCACAGCGTCGGCCTGATCAACGCGCACTTCTGGCTCGCCACCATCGGCACCGTGCTCTACATCGCGTCGATGTGGGTCAACGGCATCACTCAAGGCCTGATGTGGCGTGCAGTGAACGAGGACGGCACCCTGACCTACTCCTTCGTCGAAACACTGGTGGCCAGCCATCCAGGCTACATCGTGCGCCTGGTCGGCGGTGTGATCTTCCTCAGCGGCATGCTGCTGATGGCTTACAACACCTGGCGCACCGTGCGGGAATCCAACCCCGCCGAAGCAGCCGCCGCCGCGCAGATGGCCTGAGGAGCTAGTCATGAAACATGAAGTCATCGAGAAAAACGTCGGCCTGCTGATGATCCTGATGGTCCTGGCCGTCAGCATCGGCGGCCTGACCCAGATCGTTCCGCTGTTCTTTCAGGACGTCACCAATAAGCCGGTCGAAGGCATGAAGCCCTACACCGCGCTGCAACTGGAAGGTCGCGACATCTATATCCGTGAAGGCTGCGTCGGTTGCCACTCGCAGATGATCCGTCCGTTCCGCGCCGAAACCGAACGTTATGGTCACTACTCGGTTGCCGGTGAAAGCGTCTGGGACCATCCGTTCCTGTGGGGTTCCAAGCGTACCGGTCCGGACCTGGCCCGGGTCGGCGGCCGCTATTCCGACGATTGGCACCGTGCGCACTTGTACAACCCGCGCAACGTCGTGCCTGAGTCGAAGATGCCAGCCTACCCATGGCTGGGCGCCTCCCCGCTCGACAGCAGTCATACCGAAGCCAAGGTCAAGGCCATGCGCTCCCTGGGCGTGCCGTACACCGACGCCGACATCGCGGGTGCAGTCGCTTCGGTGAAAGGCAAGACCGAACTGGACGCCCTGGTTTCCTACCTGCAAGTGCTCGGCACTTCGATCAAGAGCAAGAGGTAAGCCATGGATATCGGAGACTTGCGCGGACTCGGCACACTGGTGGTCGCGATCGCATTCATCGGCCTGGCCCTCTGGGTGTTCAGCGGCAAACGCAATCCGGCATTCGCCGAGGCGCGCATGGCGCCCTTCGCGGATGAGCCGTTGCCACCATCTGTGAACCCGGCCGGAACAGAAAAACCCGAAGCAGAACAACCCGTCGTGCGGAGCAAGCAGCCATGACCACCTTTTGGAGCACATACATCTGCGTGCTGACCCTTGGCAGCCTGATCGGCCTGACCTGGCTGTTGATCGGTACACGCAAGAGCGAGACCAAGGGCAGTGTCGACCAGACCATGGGGCACAGCTTCGATGGCATCGAGGAGTACGACAACCCACTGCCGCAATGGTGGTTCATGCTGTTCGCCGGCACGCTGGTATTCGCCGTCGGCTACCTGATCCTCTACCCGGGCCTGGGCAACTGGAAAGGCGTCCTGCCAGGCTACGACAATGGCTGGACCGGCGTTCACGAGTGGGAAAAGGAAATGGACAAGGCGGATGCCAGGTTCGGCCCGATTTTCGCCAAGTTCGCCGCCATGCCGGTCGCTGAAGTGGCCAAGGATCCACAGGCACTGAAAATGGGTGGCCGGTTGTTCGCGTCCAACTGTTCCGTGTGCCACGGTTCCGATGCCAAGGGTGCCTATGGCTTCCCTAACCTGACCGACACTATCTGGCGCTGGGGCGGTAACCCGGACACCATCAAGACCACCATCATGGGCGGTCGTATGGCGATGATGCCGGCCTGGGGCCCGGTCATCGGCGAAGAAGGCGTGAAGAACGTGGCGGCCTATGTGCGTAAATCCCTGGCGGGCCTGCCGCTGGCAGCCGATGACACAGCCAACCTGGCTGCCGGACAGCAAGTGTTCAGCACCACCTGTGTAGCTTGTCACGGTGCCACAGGCCAGGGTACCGAAGCCATGGGCGCCCCAAACCTCACACAACCGGGCGGTTTCATCTACGGCAGCAGCCTGGCACAGTTGCAACAGACCATTCGTCTGGGTCGCCAGGGCCATATGCCCGCCCAGTCTGAATTGTTGGGTAACGACAAAGTGCAATTGCTGGCCGCTTATGTGTACAGCCTGTCCAACGGTCCTGATCAACCCGCGGGCAAGACGGCACAGAAGCAACCTTAAGCCTCGCTCTCACGCCTGCACCCTGACTGCCGCACTCCGCAATGGAGCGCGGCAGTTTTCATTTGTAGGCATCGCGCGACCAAGTGTCGCAGTTGCCTTGCCATCGACTTCCCACACCTGTCGATCACGACTAAGCTTGCCCCCATAGTGGACCGGCATTTGCTGGCCACAGGCCAAGTGAAGGGAAGTTCCTGATTCAGGACTCACACGCCACTCGACCTGCCCCGTCTTCCTCGGTCTGCTAAAACGTGTCCCGCTTGCGTGCGCTTGCCAGGGAACCGTCAGACAGGGCCGTCGAGCACTCACCCGCCTTCGATGCGCCCGGTTCGAACTCTAATAAATAGCCAAACCGTGG
The DNA here is from genome assembly GCF_047303955.1 of Pseudomonas sp. Pseusp88. Lineage (NCBI taxonomy): Bacteria > Pseudomonadati > Pseudomonadota > Gammaproteobacteria > Pseudomonadales > Pseudomonadaceae > Pseudomonas > Pseudomonas sp. Pseusp88. Next base: position 6,119 of record NZ_JBGLYM010000043.1, read on the forward strand.
AACCTTAGAATGAGCACAGCAACAAGTCCGACGGCTTATAACTATAAGGTCGTCCGTCAGTTCGCCATCATGACGGTGGTCTGGGGGATTCTTGGCATGGGCCTGGGCGTCTTCATCGCCTCGCAACTGGTCTGGCCTGACCTGAACTTCGGCCTGGAATGGACCAGTTTCGGCCGCCTGCGACCGTTGCACACCAACCTTGTGATCTTCGCCTTCGGCGGTTGTGCGCTGTTCGCCACCTCTTATTACGTGGTGCAGCGCACCTGTCAGGTGCGGCTGATTTCCGACAGCATGGCGGCGTTTCACTTCTGGGGCTGGCAGGCGGTCATAGTCGGGGCCCTGATCACCCTGCCCATGGGTTACACCACCACCAAGGAATACGCCGAACTGGAATGGCCCCTGGCCATTTTGCTGGCCGTGGTCTGGATCACCTATGCAGTGGTGTTCTTCGGCACCATCGTCAAGCGCAAGACCAGGCACATCTATGTCGGCAACTGGTTCTACGGGGCCTTTATCCTGGTCACGGCGATGCTGCATATCGTCAACCATATCTCCCTGCCGGTGAGTTTCTTCAAGTCCTACTCGGCCTACTCCGGCGCCACCGACGCGATGATCCAGTGGTGGTACGGGCACAACGCCGTGGGCTTCTTCCTGACCACGGGCTTTCTCGGGATGATGTATTACTTCGTGCCGAAACAGGCCGAGCGCCCGATCTATTCCTATCGCCTGTCCATCGTGCATTTCTGGGCGCTGATCACCCTGTATATCTGGGCAGGTCCCCACCACCTGCATTACACCGCGCTGCCGGACTGGGCGCAGTCGTTGGGCATGGTGATGTCGATCATTCTCCTGGCACCGAGCTGGGGCGGCATGATCAACGGCATGATGACCCTCTCGGGCGCCTGGCATAAATTGCGCGTCGACCCGATCCTGCGCTTCCTCGTGGTGTCCCTGGCCTTCTATGGCATGTCGACCTTCGAGGGGCCGATGATGGCAATCAAGACCGTCAATGCCCTGTCCCACTACACCGACTGGACCATCGGCCACGTCCACGCCGGGGCCCTGGGCTGGGTGGCGATGATCTCCATTGGCGCGATCTACCACATGATCCCGAAAATCTTCGGGCGCCCGCAGATGCACAGCATCGGCCTGATCAACGCACACTTCTGGCTGGCCACCATCGGCACCGTGCTCTACATCGCCTCGATGTGGGTCAATGGCATCACTCAGGGCCTGATGTGGCGTGCCATCAACGATGACGGCACCCTCACCTATTCCTTCGTCGAAGCGCTCCAGGCCAGCCATCCGGGCTATATCGTCCGCGCCCTGGGCGGCGCCTTCTTCGCCAGCGGCATGCTGCTGATGGCCTACAACGTATGGCGCACCGTGCGTGCGTCGAATCCTGAAGAAGCCGAAGCCGCTGCGCAGATCGCTGTCGTGGGGGCGCACTGATGAAACACGAAGTCGTTGAAAAGAACATTGGCCTGCTGGCCTTCTTCATGGTCATCGCCGTCAGCATCGGCGGCCTGACCCAGATCGTCCCGCTGTTTTTCCAGGACGTCACCAACAAGCCCATCGAGGGTATGAAGCCGCGCCCGGCGCTGGAAGTGGAAGGCCGCGATGTGTTCATCGCCAACGGTTGCGTCGGCTGTCACTCGCAGATGATCCGTCCGTTCCGCGCCGAAACCGAACGCTATGGCCACTATTCGGTAGCCGGGGAAAGTGTCTGGGATCACCCGTTCCTGTGGGGTTCCAAGCGTACCGGTCCGGACCTGGCCCGGGTCGGCGGGCGCTACTCCGATGACTGGCATCGGGCGCACCTGTACAACCCGCGCAACGTGGTGCCGGAATCGATCATGCCGGCCTATCCGTTCCTCGTCGAACACAAGCTGGATGGCAAGGACACCGCGAAAAAGCTCGAGGTGCTGCGCAGCCTGGGCGTGCCGTACACCGACGAAGACATCGCCGGGGCGCGGGACGCCGTCAAAGGCAAGACCGAAATGGATGCACTGGTGGCCTACCTGCAAGGCCTGGGCACCCTTATCAAGAGCAAACGGTGAGCATGATGGATATCGGCATGATTCGTGGCCTGGGCACCCTCGTCGTGATGGTGGCTTTCATTGGTCTGGCACTGTGGGTGTTCAGCCCCAGGCGCAAATCTGAATTCGAAGATGCAACCCTGCTGCCGTTTGCCGATGACCCCGAGGCCATCCGCAAGGTCGAGCAAGCCAGGGCCGCCGGGAGAGACAAGGCATGAGTACGTTCTGGAGTCTGTATGTCACGGTCCTCAGCCTGGGCACCATCTTCGCCCTGACCTGGCTGCTGCTGGCTACGCGCAAGGGCCAGCGCAGCTCGGAAACCGATCAGACCGTCGGCCACTCTTTCGACGGCATCGAGGAGTACGACAACCCGCTGCCGCGCTGGTGGTTCATGCTGTTCGTCGGCACCATCATCTTCGCCCTCGGCTACCTGGTCCTCTACCCCGGCCTGGGCAACTGGAAGGGCCTGCTGCCCGGCTACGACTATGTCGACAACGACAAGCAGGTGGCCTTCTCCAATGGCCAGCAGGGCTGGACCGGCGTGCATGAATGGGAGAAGGAAATGGCCCGCTCAGAGGCCAGGTTCGGGCCGATCTTCGCCCGTTTCGCCGCCATGCCCATCGAGGAAGTGGCCAAGGATCCCCAGGCCCTGAAAATGGGCGCCCGCCTGTTCGCCTCCAACTGCTCGGTGTGTCACGGCTCCGACGCCAAGGGTGCCTACGGTTTCCCTAACCTGACCGACGCCGACTGGCGCTGGGGCGGTGATGCGCAGACCATCAAGACCACCATCATGGGTGGTCGGCATGCAGTGATGCCAGCGTGGGGTGAAGTGATCGGCGAACAAGGCGTGCGCGACGTCGCCGCGTTTGTCGTCAGCCAACTGGACGGACGCAAACTGCCCGACGACGCCAAGGCCGACCCGGCCGCCGGGCAGAAGCTGTTTGCCGCCAATTGCGCCGCCTGTCACGGCCCCGAAGGCAAGGGCACCGCCGCCATGGGCGCGCCCGACCTGACCCATCCGGCGGCGTTCATCTACGGCTCCAGCTTCGCCCAATTGCAACAGACCATTCGCTACGGCCGCCAGGGCCAGATGCCCGCCCAGGAACTGTTGCAGGGTAATGACAAGGTTCATCTGCTGGCGGCGTATGTCTATAGCCTGTCCCATGGAGAAAAACCCGGCGAGAGCAAATAGATCAGCTCAACCATTTGAATTGGAATGAGACTTGTGGGACCGGCTTTAGCCGGTCCCACATCAGCATCGTATGACGAGCTGTTTTATTTCATCGCCCTACCATCGTATTGATCTTTAATCCGCGAAAAACCAACCATAATTAACACGTCAATTGACCTGGATCACTTACACCATCATTCGCTGGAGCCCAACGCGACCACAGGCCGCAGCCTTGCGTTAGAGTGACAGGCGTATCATTGACGGCACAAAAGCAGCACCTTCTGACCGCAGTCGGCACGTACTGGCTGAGGCATTTTTCCACTGCCGTGGGACGCTCCGATGAGTAACCAGATTCCGGTCCAAAACATCACCCCTCCACCCGAGAAAGACACGACGACTGTCGATCTTTATGCATCGCGAGAGAAGATCTACACCCGGGCCTTTACCGGTATTTTCCGTAACTTGCGCATGGCCGGTGGCGCCCTGCTGTTTCTTCTTTATTTCGGTACGGTCTGGCTCGACTGGGGCGGTCATCAGGCCGTCTGGTGGAACCTGCCGGAGCGCAAGTTCTATATTTTCGGCGCCACCATCTGGCCGCAGGACTTTATCCTGCTGTCGGGCCTGCTGATCGTCGCCGCTTTCGGCCTGTTCTTCATTACCGTGTTCGCCGGCCGTGTCTGGTGCGGCTATACCTGCCCGCAAAGCGTCTGGACCTGGATCTTCATGTGGTGCGAGAAGGTCACCGAAGGCGATCGCAACCAGCGCATCAAGCTGGACAAGGCGCCCATGAGCGCCAACAAGTTCGTCCGCAAGCTGGGCAAACACAGCCTGTGGCTGATTATCGGTTTCGTCACCGGACTGACCTTCGTCGGCTACTTCGCGCCGATTCGTGAGCTGGTCATCGACTTCTTCAGTGGCCAGGCCGATGGCTGGTCCTACTTCTGGGTCGGCTTCTTCACCCTGGCCACTTACGGCAACGCTGGCTGGCTGCGCGAGCAGGTGTGCATCTACATGTGTCCCTATGCGCGGTTCCAGAGCGTGATGTTCGACAAGGACACCCTGATCGTCTCTTACGACCCACGGCGTGGTGAGAAACGCGGCACACGCAAAAAGGATGCGGACTACAAAGCCCAGGGTCTGGGCGACTGCATCGACTGCACCATGTGTGTCCAGGTCTGCCCCACCGGCATCGACATTCGCGACGGCCTGCAGATCGAGTGCATCGGCTGTGCCGCCTGCATCGACGCCTGCGACACCATCATGGACAAGATGCATTACCCGCGCGGCCTGATCAGCTACACCACCGAGCACAACCTGTCGGGCCAGGTCACCCACAAACTTCGCCCGCGCCTGATCGGTTACGCCGTCGTGCTGCTGGCAATGATCGGCCTGCTGGTCAGCGCCTTTTTCGTTCGCTCGCTGGTGGGTTTCGACATCAGCAAGGATCGCGTGCTGTACCGGGAAAACGCCGAAGGGCGGATCGAAAACGTCTACACCCTGAAAATCATGAACAAGGATCAGGTCGATCACACCTATGTGCTCGATGCGTCCGGCCTGCCTGACCTGAAATTGCAAGGACGGCGCGAGATCCGTGTACCGGCCGGCGAGATCCTCAGTATGCCGGTCGAGTTGTCCAGCGCCCCGGAACAGCTGCCATCGAGTACCAACGAAGTGATTTTCAGCCTCAAGGACGCGGACGACAGCAGCACCCACGTTGAAGCCAAGAGCCGGTTTATCGGCCCACAGATTCGTTAAGAGAACTTTGTCATGTACGCACCGACTTCGGCACCGGCACCCAGCCCCTGGTACAAGCAACTCTGGCCCTGGATCCTGATCGGCATCCTCACCTGCTCGGTCACCCTGACCCTGTCCATGGTGGTGATTGCCGTGAAGCACCCGGACAACCTGGTCAACGACAACTATTACGAAGCGGGCAAGGGCATCAATCGCTCCCTGGACCGCGAGCGCCTGGCCCAGTCCCTCAAGCTGCACGCCAGCCTGCACCTGGACGAGGTGACCGGCGAGCTGGAACTGCGCCTGAGCGGCAACAGCCAGCCCGACAGCCTGCAACTGAACCTGATGTCGCCGACCCAACCGGAGAAGGATCGCAAGATCATCCTCAACCGCAGCCCGAGTGAAGCCGGTCGCTACATTGGCCAGTTGCCAGACAAGATCGAAGGTCGCCGCTTCGTCGAGTTGATGGGCGTTGAAAACGGCCAGACCTGGCGCCTGTTCGAGGAAGAACAGGTCAGCCACGTTAAAGACCTGACTCTGGGTGACGAACCGATCCAGGGGGCGGAAGATATCGATAATTGACAGGGATGGAATCGAGTTGCAGGAGCGAACTGTGGGAGCGAATTCATTCGCGAAGAGGTCGGTACATTCAACGTATTTTCGGCGTCTGAACTACAGCTTTCGCGAATGAATTCGCTCCCACAATAATCCCCCCGGAAACAGTGGTGTGTCTAAAAAGACCCATCTCAACCTTGCTCAAGAGCGCATCCACCGTATCGTCATGACCCAACCCACGCCTTGCTACCACTGCGCCCTGCCCGTTCCCCCCGGCAGTCGCTTTACCACAGTCATCCTCGGGGCAACCCGGGAGATGTGCTGCCCGGGTTGCCAGGCCGTGGCCGAAGCCATCGTTGCCGGTGGTCTGGAAAGCTATTACAGCCATCGCAGCGAGGCGTCATCCAATCCCGAAGCACTGCCGGTGCAACTGGTCGACGAGTTGGCCCTGTACGACCGTGCTGATGTTCAGGCGCCTTTCGTTCAGCATGATGGCGAGTTGAGCGAAGCCACCCTGATGATGGAAGGCATCAGCTGTGCCGCCTGTGGCTGGCTGATCGAGCGTCATCTATCACGCCTGCCCGCCGTGGCCGAAGCGCGGCTGAACCTGTCCAACCATCGCCTGCATGTGCGCTGGGTCGACAACCGGTTACCCCTGAGCCAACTGCTCGCCGAACTGCGCAGCATCGGCTACGCCGCCCATCCGTGGCAGGCCGACCGCGCCGCCGAGCAACTGGCCGGGGAAAACCGCCGGGCCTTGCGACAGTTGGGCGTCGCGGGCCTGCTGTGGTTCCAGGCGATGATGGCCACCATGGCGACCTGGCCGGAATTCAATATCGATCTCAGCCCCGAAATGCATACGATCCTGCGTTGGGTCGCGCTGTTCCTGACCACACCCATTGTGTTCTATAGCTGTGCGCCGTTTTTCCACGGCGCCCTGCGCGACCTGCGCACGCGCCACCTGACCATGGATGTCTCGGTGTCCCTGGCCATCGGCAGCACCTACCTGGCGGGGATCTGGACTGCCGTGACCGGCAGTGGCGAGCTGTATTTCGATGCCGTGGGCATGTTTGCCCTGTTCCTGCTCACCGGTCGCTACCTGGAACGCCGCGCCCGGGAGCGCACGGCGGCAGCCACCGCGCAATTGGTCAACCTGCTGCCGGCCTCCTGCCTGCGCCTGAGTGCCGATGGCCAGAGCGAGCGCATTCTGCTCAGTGAGTTACACATCAATGACCAGGTGCTGGTCCACCCCGGCGCGGTTATTCCTGCTGACGGGCGGATTCTTCAGGGCCAGTCCAGTGTCGATGAGTCACTGCTGACCGGCGAATACCTGCCGCAACCGCGTCATGCCGGTGATCCGGTCACCGCCGGCACCCTGAATGTCGAAGGCGCCCTGACGGTGGAAGTCCTGGCCCTGGGCAAGGACACCCGGCTGTCGGCCATCGTCCGCCTGCTCGACCGCGCCCAGGGCGAAAAGCCCCGTCTGGCCGAGATCGCCGACCGCGCATCGCAATGGTTTCTGCTGTTTTCCTTGCTGGCCGTGGTGTTCATCGGCCTGCTCTGGTGGTATCTGGAACCGGCCCGGGCGTTCTGGATTGTCCTGTCGATGCTGGTCGCCACCTGCCCCTGCGCGCTGTCCCTGGCCACCCCCACGGCCCTGACCGCCGCCACCGGTACCCTGCACAAACTTGGCCTGCTGCTGACCCGTGGCCATGTGCTCGAAGGCCTGAACCAGATCGACACGGTCATCTTCGACAAGACCGGCACCCTTACCGAAGGCCGCCTGACCCTGCGCAGCATCAAGCCGCTGGGCAGCCTGGATGCCAACACTTGCCTGGATCTCGCCGCCGCCCTGGAAAACCGCTCGGAACACCTGATCGCCCGCGCCTTCGGACGCGCCCCCGTCGCTGCCGAGAATGTCCACAGCCGCCCCGGTGAAGGGCTGGAAGGAACTGTGGGCGAACGGCGTCTGCGCATCGGCCAGCCGGGGTTTGTCTGCGCCCTGAGTGCCAGCGACCTGCTGGCCATGCCCGATACAACGGGCCAGTGCCTGTTGCTGGGCGACACCCAGGGGCCGCTGGCCTGGTTCATTCTCGACGACCGCCTGCGCGAAGACGCCCTCGAGCTGCTGCAAGCCTGCCAGGCCCGAGGCTGGAAAACCCTGCTGCTGTCCGGCGACAGTTCACCCATGGTCGCCAGCGTCGCTCACGAACTGGGCATCGACGAAGCCCGGGGCGGTCTGCGCCCGGCGGACAAGCTCGCGGTGCTGCATCAATTGCACCAACAGGGACGCAAAGTGCTGATGCTCGGCGACGGGGTCAACGACGTACCGGTGCTGGCCGCCGCCGACATCAGTGTGGCCATGGGGTCGGCCACGGACCTGGCGAAAACCAGCGCCGATGCCGTGCTGCTGGGCAATCGTCTGCAAGCCCTGGTCGAAGCCTTCCGTCTGGCGCGACGCACGCGCCGGGTTATTATCGAGAACCTGCTGTGGGCCGGGCTCTACAATGGCCTTATGCTGCCCTTTGCCGCACTGGGCTGGATCACCCCGGTGTGGGCCGCGATCGGCATGTCCATCAGCTCCCTGACCGTGGTCCTCAATGCCTTGCGCCTGACCCGCCTGCCCCAGGCCCGCAGCAGCATCGCTGTCAATTCTGTTAATCCGGTACTGGCGACTTGACTCGCCGGACCCGCTGGGAGGCTCCATGCCTGCGCTCTACATCATGATTCCTGCGGCACTGCTGATCGTCGCCATCGCCGTGCGCATCTTCTTCTGGGCCGTGGACAGCGGCCAGTACGATGACCTGGAAAGCCCGGCCCACAGCATCCTGTTCGATGATCTGGACCCCAACCATCAGGCTGCAATGAGCCATCCATCCAGCGCCGGCAAACCGAATAAAGACGAGCCGCGCCCCCATGCCTGAGCTGGTCCCGCTGCTGCTGTCGGCGTTGATTCTGGGTCTGTTGGGCGCAGGTCACTGTCTGGGCATGTGCGGTGGCCTGATGGGCGCGCTGACCCTGGCCATCCCCAAAGAACAGCGCAGCCGACGCTTTCGCCTGCTGCTCGCCTATAACCTGGGGCGGGTGCTCAGCTACGCCACTGCCGGGCTGCTGACCGGTCTCGCAGGCTGGGCAGTGGCCAATAGCCCGGCCGCGACCCTGATGCGAGTCATCGCCGCGCTGCTGTTGATCGCCATGGGCCTGTACCTGGCCGGTTGGTGGAGCGGCCTGACCCGTGTCGAAGGGCTCGGCCGCAGCCTGTGGCGGCATATCCAGCCGGTTGCCAGTCGGTTGCTGCCGGTGTCGAGCCTGCCCCGGGCGATGCTCCTGGGCGCGCTGTGGGGCTGGCTGCCGTGCGGGCTGGTCTACAGCACGCTGCTGTGGGCGGCCAGTCAGGGTAATGCCGTCAACAGCGCCTTGCTGATGCTGGCCTTCGGCATCGGCACCTGGCCCATCCTCCTGGCCACGGGTCTGGCCGCCGAACACACCACCGCTCTGCTGCGCAAACGTGGCGTGCGCATGGCCAGCGGTCTGCTGGTGATTCTCTTTGGTCTGTGGACCATGCCCGGTCCGCACCAGCACTGGCTGATGGGACATTAAGAAAACTTCATACAAACATGAAGCTAAAAAGCGCCTTGACCCAAATCAAGACTCCCCGAAAACACATTCCCTAGACTGACACGCACTGCAAGCCTATCCGGGGGAATACCCGCATGCTCGACGCCATTCGTTGGGACTCTGATTTGATCCGCCGCTACGACTCGGCGGGACCGCGCTACACGTCCTACCCGACCGCAGTGCAATTTCACACGCAAGTAGGCGCATTTGACCTGCTCCATGCCCTGCGCGACAGCCGCAAGGCCATGCGCCCGCTGTCGCTGTACGTGCATATCCCGTTCTGCGCCAACATTTGCTACTACTGCGCCTGCAACAAAGTCATTACCAAGGACCGCGGCCGCGCCCAGCCCTATCTGCAACGCCTGGAACACGAAATCCAGATGCTCGCCTGCCATCTCGATCCTGGCCAGGTTGTCGAGCAGCTGCACTTCGGCGGCGGCACACCAACCTTTCTCAGCCACGACGAACTGCGCCAGTTGATGGCCCACCTGCGTAAGCACTTCAACCTGCTGGATGACGACTCCGGCGACTATGGCATCGAGATCGATCCGCGGGAGGCCGACTGGTCGACCATGGGCCTGCTGCGTGAACTGGGCTTCAATCGGGTCAGTCTCGGTGTGCAGGATCTCGATCCGGACGTGCAGCGGGCGGTCAATCGCCTGCAAAGCCTGGAGGAAACCCGGGCCATCGTCGACGCTGCCCACACCCTGCAATTTCGCTCAGTGAATATCGACCTGATCTACGGCCTGCCCATGCAGACGCCGGAGGCCTTCGCCCGTACGGTGGAAGAAGTCATCACCCTGCAACCGGACCGTCTGTCAGTGTTCAACTATGCGCACCTGCCGGAGCGTTTCATGCCGCAGCGACGCATCGACAGCAATGACCTGCCGTCTCCTGAGCAAAAGCTGCAGATGCTGGAGCGCACCATCGACCAGTTGACCAAGGCGGGATATCGCTATATCGGCATGGACCACTTTGCCCTGCCCGATGACGAACTCGCCGTGGCTCAGGAAGAATTGACCCTGCAACGCAACTTCCAGGGCTACACCACCCACGGTCACTGCGACCTGATCGGTCTCGGTGTCTCGGCAATCAGCCAGATCGGCGATCTGTATACGCAGAACAGCAGCGACCTGAATGACTATCAGGCACTGCTGGCCAGCGATCAACTGGCGACCAAGCGTGGCCTGCAATGCAATGCCGACGACCGGATTCGCCGGGCGGTGATCCAGCAGTTGATCTGCCATTTCACCCTGGAATTTGCCACCATCGAGAATGAATTCGCGATCAACTTCCGCGATTACTTCAGCGAGGTATGGCCGTTACTGGAAGAAATGACTACCGACGGTCTGATAACCATCGACGACGCCGGCATCGAAGTGCAGCCCGCCGGTCGGTTGCTGGTGCGCTCGGTGTGCATGGTATTCGATGCTTACCTGACCCAACAGAACCGCCAGCGGTTTTCCCGGGTGATCTGAGGTGTTTCTGACGCCACGCTTGCGCGTAGCAAAGTCTTGGCAGGGTGTGAGTGGAGGCGATTGTGGGAGCGAATTCATTCGCGAATGGGCCGGTACATCCAACGCATCTCCATGCACCGAGATACCGTCTTCGCGAATGAATTCGCTCCCACAGTGCCCCATCACATCTTTGCCAGCACCAGCATCCCTGCCTTGACCTTGTCGCTCTGGCTCAATTCCAGCCTGCTCATCTGCGACGAAAGGTCGCTGGTGGAGTTGGCCACCTGTCGCTGCAAGGCGCCCAGCATGGTCTGCAGACCTGCAGTGCGGGCCTGGCGCATATCCGGCGTGAGGCTCTGATCCTTGAGCGCTGTTTGCAGCTGCTGGTTGAACTGCTCGATCCTCTTCTGCGTATCGCGCACCGCCCGCAGCGTCTTCTGCACGGAATCCGGCAGCCCGCTTTGCTCGATATCCGCGTATTCGGAGTGCCCGGCAAGAGCCTTGGCCGCCTGGGCTTTGCCGAGTGCCGACAGGTCAACCTGAATACCCGTTTTGGCCGGCTGCTCAGCCACCGCCGACGAGGTCTTGGTCGACTTGCCATCAGGGGTGGCCGGGCGTATACCCAAGGTGGCGAGAATGCTTGGACCTATGGACTGCATGGAAACGCTCCGGCTTGAAAAGCACATGACTCTCTTGCTATCGGCCCCCGGACCATAAGTTTGAGTGCCGTGGTGAACTTTCGGGCACTGGTCGGAACCACTGCCGGTGAGTTACCCTTACAACCTATGAGTGATTTCCTACAAGGAATGAAGTGATGTCCGAGCCCGTCAAAGTGCGTACCCATAACCAGGCTCATTGCAAGGATTGCAGCCTGGCCCCGTTATGCCTGCCACTGTCCTTGAATCTGGAGGACATGGATGCGCTGGACGAGATCGTCAAACGCGGTCGTCCCCTGAAAAAAGGCGAGTTCCTGTTCCGCCAGGGCGACACCTTTGCATCGGTGTACGCGGTACGCTCCGGCGCGCTGAAAACCTTCAGTATCAGCGACGGTGGCGAAGAGCAGTTGACCGGCTTTCACCTGCCGAGCGAACTGGTCGGTATGTCGGGCATGGATTCGGAGGCCTATCCGGTATCGGCCCAGGCTTTGGAAACCACCTCAGTCTGCGAAATCCCTTTCGAACGCCTCGACGAACTCTCGGTCCAGCTGCCGCAGCTGCGTCGGCAGTTGATGCGAGTCATGAGCCGCGAAATTCGCGACGATCAGCAAATGATGCTGCTGTTGTCGAAGAAAACCGCCGACGAGCGTATCGCCACCTTTCTGGTCAACCTCTCGGCACGTTTCCGTGCCCGTGGTTTCTCGGCCAACCAGTTCCGTCTGAGCATGTCGCGCAATGAAATCGGCAATCACCTGGGTTTGGCAGTCGAGACCGTATCCCGGGTCTTCACCCGCTTCCAGCAAAACGAACTGATCGCCGCAGAGGGCAAGGAAATCCACATCCTCGACCCGATTCAGCTGTGTGCGTTGGCCGGTGGTGCCATAGAGAGCTGAAACGTGTGATTTAGAGCCTGAGGGGATTAGACTAGCGAAACGTTGCCAGCCCTCATTGCTCTGGATCACTCTTCGATGATTTTTGACGAACCGCACTTCAAGTCCCTGATTCGCCCGGTTGTGGATTTCCCCAAGCCGGGCGTGATTTTCCGCGACATCACGCCTCTGTTTCAGTCGCCCAAGGCCATGCGCCAGGTGATGGACAGCTTCGTCCAGCGCTATATCGACGCCGACTTCAGCCATGTCGGGGCAATGGATGCCCGTGGCTTCCTGATCGGTTCAGTGGTGGCCTACGAGCTGAACAAGCCGCTGATCCTGTTCCGCAAGCAAGGCAAGCTGCCAGCTGACGTGCTGTCCGAGGCCTATCAGACCGAATACGGCGAAGCCCTGCTGCAAGTCCATGTCGACAGCCTGTGCGATGGCGACTCGGTGGTGATGTTCGATGATCTGATCGCCACCGGCGGCACCCTGATCGCTGCGGCCAATCTGGTCCGACGCATGGGCGCGCGCATCCATGAAGCCGCCTCGATCATCGACCTGCCGGAACTGGGCGGCTCCAAACGCCTGCAAGCCATGCTGGTGCCAACGTTCTGCCTGACGCAGTTTGGGTTGGACGAGAAATAACCGGCGCAAGGATAGCGTGTGGGGTGAATGGTGAAAGGGACCTCTGTGGGAGCGAATTCATTCGCGAAGAGGCCAGTACATTCGACGCATTTGTATCGCCTGAAATACCGCTTTCGCGAATGAATTCGCTCCCACAATTGCCTCTCCCCACAAAGAGAGGCCTACAAAGCGATCGGCTTACGCCCGGCAAACGAATGCGCCAGGGTGCCGCCGTCGACCAGTTCCAGCTCACCACCCAGCGGTACGCCGTGAGCGATACGCGAGGCGATCAGGCCTTTATTGGTCAGCAATTGCGCGATGTAGTGGGCCGTGGCCTCGCCTTCAACCGTCGGGTTGGTGGCCAGGATCACTTCAGTGAAGCTGCCCTGCTCTTCGATCCGCGCCAGTAACTGGGGGATGCCGATGGCTTCAGGGCCAAGGCCATCGAGGGGCGACAGATGGCCCTTGAGAACGAAGTACCGGCCGCGGTAACCGGTCTGCTCTACGGCATAGACATCCATCGGTCCTTCGACCACACACAATAGCGTGTCATCGCGGCGCACGTCGGAACACTGCGGGCACAGGTCGTCTTCAGTCAGGGTCCGGCACAGGCGACAGTGGCCAACCCCCTCCATGGCCTGGCTCAGGGCCTGGGCCAGACGCGCGCCGCCGCTGCGATCACGCTCCAGCAGTTGCAGAGCCATGCGCTGGGCGGTTTTCTGCCCCACGCCTGGCAGGATGCGCAGGGCGTCGATCAGTTGGCGAATCAGGGGGCTGAAGCTCATGGCGAAAAGTCCGGCAAAAACACAAGACGCGGTTTATACCCGCGCCTTGGGTGAGCGTCAATTCAGGCCTCGGAGACCTTGACCACAAGTTTGCCGAAGTTATGCCCCTGCAACAGGCCGATAAAGGCCTCGGGCGCTTGCTCCAGACCTTCGACCACGTCTTCACGCAGCCGTACCTTGCCTTCACGCACAAGCGGCACCATCGCCTGCATGAACTCGTCGAGGCGATGGTAATACTGCTCGTAGACGATAAAGCCCTGGATTCGCGCACGCTTGGTCAGCAGGGTGCGCATCAGCAAGGGCAGCTTGTCCGGGCCATCCGGCAGGCTGGTGGCGTTGTACTGGGCAATGACTCCACACAGTGGGATCCGCGCATGGGTATTGAGCAGCGGTACTACAGCTTCGAGGACCTTGCCACCGACCAGCTCGAAATAAATGTCGATTCCCGCCGGGCAGGCCTGGGCCAGTTGTGCGGCAAAGTCTTCGGCCTTGTGGTCGATACAGGCATCGAAGCCCAGTTCTTCCACGGCATAGCGACATTTGTCAGCGCCACCGGCCACGCCGACGACGCGCAGGCCCTTGAGCCTGGCGACCTGGCCGACCACCGTACCCACTGCACCGGTTGCAGCGGCCACGACCAGGGTCTCACCGGCCTTGGGCTGGCCAATATCCATCAGGCCCATATAGCCGGTGATACCCGGCATGCCGAGTACCCCGACCGCCATGGACGGGCTGGGCACACCCTCGGGCACGCGCATGAGATTCTTGCCATCGGACAGGCTGTGGGTCTGCCAGCCGGTCTGGCCGACCACCTGATCACCCACTTTGAACGCAGGGTTGCGCGATTGTTCGACCACACTGACGGCGCCACCTTCCATTACTGCGTCGATTGCCACCGGGTCGGCGTAGGACGGTGCATCGCTCATTCGCCCGCGCATATAGGGGTCGAGGGACAGGTACAGGGTACGCAGTTGCACCTGCCCCTCCTCCAGCTCCGGCAATGCCTCGCGCTCCAGGCGGAAGTTCTCCGGGGTCGGTGCGCCGTGGGGGCGGGAGGCCAGGACAATACGTTGGTTGAGGATCAATTCTTGCGACATCGGGCAGCTCCTGAGAAGACCTTCAAGGCGATAGAGTGCAGACCGCAGTCTGACCCCGGCGTTCGTTCTGACACATCACCCCAAAAGCTTCACGATAGCATGACGATCTGTCACTGATCAGATTCGGCCAGCAACTGCCGCACCGTCTCGGCAGCCTTTTCGAATTCCAGGGTCTGTATCTGCTCGACCAAGGACAAAAAGCGCCGGTCCCAGCACGAGCCGACATCGCCCAGCAACTCGTCCGACCACTCCACCGCTCGCATATTGCGACTTTCCAACAGGGGCAGGATCCGCTCCAGTTCGTCGTGCCATTGCCGGGGCGTCATGGACCAGGCGGTCATCAGGGCAGAAGGCGGCATCTCGTCGAGGCAGTCTTCGACCCAGGCACTGAGCTGAGCACTGCACTGATCCGTCAGAGCCTTGAGTTCATCGAGTTGTGCGCCTTCGAACATCTGTGGATGATCAGGATCGCGCAGCTGCGCTTCCAGTTCCCACACCCTCAGGTAAAGAGCCTTGGCGCCCATGCTGCCAGCACTGCCCTTGAGAGTATGCAGCACCACCAGGGCCGCTGCCGTATCAGGATGCTCCAGCAGCCGTTCCAGTTCAGCCAGATGCCGCAGCGCATCGACGCGAAAGGTCTTCAGCAGGCGCTGAAACAGATGCAGATTGCCGCCGAAACGGTTGCGGATCGAGTCCGGTGCTTCAACCGCGCTCACCTCTTGCGTAGACGACTGTTCTTCATGGATGGGGGGGTGTTCAAGGCGATAGTGCGTCGTCAGCTTAAGCAGCATCTGCACTACCTGATTGATATCGATGGGCTTGCCCACGTGCCCGTTCATCCCGGCTTCCAGGCACAGGGCGCGATCGCCCGGCGAGACATTGGCGGTCATGGCCAGGATCGGTAAATTGGTAAAACCGGTATGGGCGCGAATCCTGCGGGTTGCCTCCAGGCCATCGATATCCGGCATCTGCACATCCATGATCACCGCATCGAACGGCGGCGAGGCGGTCAATGCCTGTTCGACCCCCTGCAAGCCGCCTTCGGCCAGGTCTACGCTGGCACCTTCCAGGCCCAACAGCTCAGCGGCGACCTGGCGGTTCAGCTCGTTATCCTCTACCACCAGCAGATGCAAGCCCTCCAGGCGACGTCGGGCCGGGGCATGAACGCAAGGCACCACGGCAATATCGGACTTGCCCTCCAACGCCCTTTGTACGGCGTCAGCCAACTGCTGCGGGGTCAGCGGTTTGGTCAGGAAATTCACCTGCTGCGGATCACGACGGGACTTGTCATCGTCGAGCATTTCCCGACCGAACGCCGTGACCATGATGATCACGGGCTGATTGGCCAGCTCCACCGATTCATGAATCACCCCGGCCGCTGCCAGGCCATCCAGCTCCGGCATGCGCCAGTCCATCAGCACCACGTCGTAAGGCTGCCCCTCCCTGCTGGACTGAAAGACCCGCTCCACCGCCTGACGGCCATTGCTGACCCAATCGACCCGCCAGCCCAGGGCGATGATGGTGCTGCTGAGCAATTCGCCTGCGACGGCGTTGTCATCGGCGACCAGCACACGCAAATCCCGCCCGACCGCTGGACAGGAAGCCTTGAGTGGCGAATGTCGACGCACGCCGAGTTCGATATCGAACCAGAAGCGACTGCCTCGACCGACTTCACTGGCCACCTGCAACTGGCTGCCCATCAACCCCACCAGACGCTTGCAGATCACCAGTCCAAGCCCTGTGCCGCCGAAACGCCGGGTGGTAGAGGCTTCAGCCTGGGCGAAGCCTTCGAAGATCCGCTCCAACTGGTCGTCATGGATACCGATGCCGGTGTCCGTCACGCTGAGACGCAGGGTCACCGTGCTCTCTGCGCGGCCAAGTGCCTTGACGCTGACGATGACATGCCCCTGCAAGGTAAACTTCAAGGCATTGCCGGCCAGGTTGATCAGCACCTGCTGCAGGCGCAGGCTGTCGCCAAACAGCACGCTGGGCAGGGTCGGATCAAGGTCGAAAATCACCTCGATCACCTTGTCACCCTGATTGCCGGTCAGCACATCGCCCAGTTCGCGCATGAGCTTTTCCAGCTCGAACGGATGCGGCTCCAGCACCAGCTTGCCGGCCTCGATCTTGGAAAAATCGAGGATATCGTTGAGCAGCGCCAGCAATGAGCGGGCTGCCGACTGCGCCTTGCAGGCATAGTCGTTCTGGCGGAAATTCAGCGGGGTCTGGCGGATCAGTTGCAGCATGCCGAGGATCGCATTGAGCGGCGTGCGGATTTCATGGCTCATATTGGCCAGGAACGAGGACTTGGCAGCATTGGCGCCGTCAGCCAGTTGCTTGGCCTGAGTCAGCTCGGCGGTGCGTTGCTCCACCTGCCGCTCCAGATCGGCATACAGGGCCTGAATACTGGCCTGTGCGGCCTTTTGCACGGATATATCGCGCACGGTTTTCGACGCACCAATTACCCGTCCATGGCCGTCATGGATGGGCGAAACCGCCACCGAGACATCCACCAGATGCCCGTCGCGGTGCAGGCGCAGGGTCTCGAAATGGGGTACGCGCTCGCCACGCCCCACCTGACGCAGGATATCGAACTCCTGATCCTGCATGGTCGCGGGCACAATCAGCATGGCGAGGCGCTGCCCGACAGCCTGCTCGGCGGTATGCCCGAAGATCTGTTCGGCGCCCTTGTTCCAACTGGTCACGACACCGTTCAGGTCCTTGCCGATAATACCGTCCGACGAGCTTTCAACAATCGCCGCCAACCTGGCCTGTTCGGAGGCGATATCCTGACGCCGCTGATTGGCGACCTGCAGCATCGACACCAGGGCACAGAGCAGCGACGTCAGCAACACGCCCATCAGCAGTGCGCTATAGGGGGAAAACAGATTCAGGTTGTCGATAAACAGCTGATAGCCGTCCACCACGATTCGCCATTGCCGCCCGAAGAGATCGAGGTTCTGTTGCTGCATGACGCGCAGCTCGCCCGAGGATACCGACGCCCGATGGTCGCGGAAGAAGGGTACGTCGTCGCCATTGGCCTGGCGATCATAGATGCGCAGGCCCAGACCGACGGTGTGAATGCCCAGGTTTTCCAGCACCTCGCCCATATTCAACGGCGCAAAGGTCCAACCCAGCAGGCGCCGCTCTCGCTCGGCGGGGGTTGCTGGCGGGTTCAGGCTGTCATAGAAGGGCAGCAGCATCAGGAACGACTGCTGCTCGCCACCGTCCTGAACCAGTGCGATGGGTGCCGTCAACATCGGCTCGCCGCTGTGCATGGCCTCCTCGGCAGCCGTGCGCCGTGCCGGTTCAGAGGCGATGTCCACACCCAGCGCCCGAATATTGGGCTGCAAGGGATCTATGTACTGAATGACGAACCGATCACCGGTACGCGGCTCGAACTGGCTGATCATGAAGTCCGGCCGACCGGCTTCGCGCATCTGCCGGACGAAGGCCGGGGCAAGTTGCTCGGGCACGCGACGAATCACCCCGTAAGCGCGGGCACCGGGAAATTCGCGCTGCAGACTGCGCGTCTGGCTATAGCGCTGGAACATCGTTTCGTTGAAAGCATCAGCGCCCACCGCCTGCAAGGCGCCGCGCAGGCCGTAAAGACCGTAGCCATAGAGGCTGATCCGCGTGAACACCGCCTGAGTCGTCTCCTGCAACTCCACCTGCAGGGCCTCGCGTACCCGCTCATCGTTATTGCGCTGCACCTGCCAGGCCGCCAACCCACTGAGCAGGATGCCGATCAGGAAGGCCACCCTGGTCATGGAGCTCAAGGCCTGGCCCCCAGTGTCGTGGTGAGCAGTGCTTCAGCGCCCTGTTCCAGTAAAGCACTCATGTGCATGGCCGGTACCGGTCGACTGTAGAGATAGCCCTGCATGATCGGGCAACCCCTGACCAACAGCGCCCTGGCCTGCTCCAGCGTCTCGACGCCCTCGGCGATCATCTCCAGATTCAGCGCCTTGCCGATGCTGATAATGGCTTCGACGATGGCTGCGTCCGCCGTGGTGACCAGCATGTCGCGAACGAAACTCTGGTCGATCTTCAACACATCGATGGGCAGCCGCTTGAGGTAGCTCATGCTCGAATAGCCGGTACCGAAATCATCGATGGAAATCCGCACTCCCAGCGCCTTGAGCGCCGTCAGGGTTTCCAGACCGCTGCCGACATCCTGGATCAGCACGCCTTCGGTGATTTCCAGCTCCAGCGCGGCCGGGCGCAAACCGCTTTCAGCGAGGATGTCACGGACCTGTTGCTGAAAGCTGCCATCCTGGAATTGCACCGCCGAGACGTTGACGCTGACCACCACCCCATGCCCGCGATCCTGCCAGACCCGGCCCTGCAGGCAGGCCTGGCGCAGAACAAAGTGGCCCAGGGGAATAATCAGCCGGGTTTCTTCGGCCAGCGGGATAAACACCGCAGGCGACAGTGGCCCGCCCGGAGCATTCGGCCAGCGCACCAACGCCTCGACGCCGACGATCCATTCGTGCAGCACATCGACCTTGGCCTGGTAATGGACCTCGAAGGCCCCAGTGGCCAGGGCTTCGCGCATCTGCCGGATGAGCAACAACCGCGAGCGCGTACTGCTTTCCAGATCGGAGCTGAAAAACCGATAACGATTGCGCCCGTCCTGCTTGGCCTGGTACATCGCCGCTTCGGCGTGGCTATAAAGCGAATCACCGTCGTCACCATCATCGGGATAGACGCTGATGCCAATACTGGCCGTCAGCTCATAACTGACACCCTCAATCCAGATCGGCTCATGAATCGCCCCCTGAATGCGCTCGGCAAAATCGGCCAGGTCCCGGACGTTGACCAGTCCCGGGACCAACAGCACGTATTCATCACCACTTTGCCGACTGACCGTCTGTCCTTCGCTGCAAACCTGTTGCATGCGCCTGGCGAGTACTTGCAGCAGATGGTCACCCACGGCATGCCCAGTGGCGTCGTTGACGGATTTGAACTGATCAAGATCCACCACCAGCATACCGACCTGCTGGTCCCGCAGTTGCACCGCGCGCAATGCCAGGGCAATGCGCTGTTGCAGCATCCTGCGGTTGGGTAGATGAGTGAGCGAGTCATGGGAGGTCATGAAGTCCAGGCGCTTGACCTCGGCCAGCTTGCGATCGGTAATGTCGGTCAACAGCATCAGGAAGCCACTGTTGACCTGTTTGATCTGGCGCGGGATCAACACGACATGGCTGTGCCGGGAGTCCTCGCCCAAGCCGGGCAGCTCGATTTCACAGTCCACCGACTGCCCTTCAAGCACACGCTCGATAGCGGGTTGTAACGCCTTCGAATAAGCCGGGTCGAGAATAGCGTTCAGCTCAAGACCCGGCATCTCCCGAGCCGACCTTGCAAACCAGCTGCCGCTGGCATCGTTGCAGAACAGACAACGCAGATCCTGGCTCCAACTGGCAACGAATACCGGCAGATGCTCAAGCAACTCTTCAAGATCACGCTGAGCGGCAAGCAATTTCTTGCTTTCGTTGCGCAACGCCACATGAGTCTTGATCCGCGCGCGGGCGACCGGCACATTCAAGGGCTTTTGCAGAAAATCCAGAGCACCGTGTTCAAGCGCCTGCAGCTCGAACTCGGCCTGGGTATGCGAAGTGACAAAAATGATCGCGGCATCGCGCAGCACAGGATCGCTCTTGAACAGCGCACAGACTTCATAGCCGTCCATGCCCCCAAGTTCGATATCCAGCAACACGATGTCCGGACGGCATTGTTTAGCCAGGGCAATGGCATCCTGACCATTGGTGGCGAAGAACACTTCACCCAGGTCACGCACCGCTTCCCTGAGGATCTTAACGTTGTGCGCCTGATCATCCACGATAAGGATGACCGCATCCGCCACACTACTCTGAGCAAACATGCTTCGTCCCTGTGCAGATTAATCCGGTCTTCCCCTCAATGGGGAGACCAATCCGTCGTTAAACGGGCATTTCACTCCGCCCCTTCACCCGATAAACCGCCTCGCAAAACCCCTCGGCCGCACCGTCAGAAACCGCTCGCGCCATTAGTTAGCCATTAACTTCAGCATATCAACGAAAACCGGAAACACAATGTAACCAATGAATGCGTCCTACAGAGCTTAGTCAGGTTGGGGAGAAGTGATGTGGAACAACAAACATGAGCACATGGGGCGGAGGGCGGCGGTACGACAAAGCCGGGGCGCGCGAACAGCGTGACTCGGCTCGAGCATGGCTTGTCCGCGAATACGCTATTCCAGACGAAAGAACAGGCTGAGTGTACTGGCCTCCCCGCAGTTCAGCCCGGCTGCCAGTCGGATATCTGCGCTTAGCTGATCAATACAGCCAAAAAAATGCCAGGCACAAGGCCTGGCATCGGGTACAACAACCAACAGTCAATCAGAACGGCAGTTTCATGCCCGGTGGCAGCTGCATGCCAGCGGTTACGCCGGACATTTTTTCCTGGCTGTTCTGCTCGATCTTGCGCACGGCGTCGTTGACGGCTGCTGCGATCAGGTCTTCAAGGATTTCCTTGTCCTCCTGCATCAGGCTGTCATCCAGGCTGATGCGTTTGACGTCGTGACGACCCGTCATGACCACGCTGACCAAGCCGGCGCCGGATTGACCGGTCACTTCGGCGTTGGCCAGCTCTTCCTGCATCTTGGCCATTTTTTCCTGCATTTGCTGGGCCTGCTTCATCAGGCCAGCCATGCCACCTTTCATCATGGGGTATCTCCTCGAAAATCGATGGTTACGGGGTGCGGTGCCACGCAAGGCGCCTCACTTGATTCATCAGCCCGCCAGCGGGGCGGCGTCCACAGGCTTGATCGTATCCTCCCTGATCACTGCGCCAAACTGTTGCAGCATCTGCTGGATAAACGGATCGGCGTGGATCGACGCCTCGGCCTGGCGCTGGCGCTCGGCACGCAAGCGCGAAGCGGCCTGGGCCGGGGTTTCCTGCTCGGGCTTGAGCAGCTCGATACTCAGGTTGATGGTGCGGCCCTGCTGTTGGTTCAGCGCATCGTTCAAACGCCGCTGCTGGGTCGAGTTGAACAGCGCACTGTGCGCCGGGTCCAGGTGCAGCAGCCAATTGTCGCCATCGCGGGCGATGAGCGTGCAGTTGGCGGCGATGCTACCGGTCATGCCGGAAATCGGCAGCTTGGCGAACAGCTCCAGCCACTCGGCAGCCAGTCCGGTGGCAGGCTTCAAAGCCGGGGCCGGCTCGGCTTCGACCGGCTCGGACTCGGTCACGCTGTCGTGGGCCAGTTCGTCCAGATAGCTGTAGGACGCCGGATCGATATCGATATCCGGCTCGACATAATCATCGTCCAGCGGCGGCTCATCGTCGCGCTCCATGGGCGCAGGGACATAGGCCGCTGCCGACGGGACCGGCTCCAGCATGGCTACGCTCGCCACCGGTTCGGGCTCGGGCTCTTCGACCTGCGGTGCTTCAGGCACCGGGGTGTCGGGAGCCGGTGTCGGCATGGGTGTCAGTGGCGGCTGTTCGGCCACGGTCTCCAGGACCGGCTCAGGGACAGGTTCAGGCTGAGGGTTCCAGGGTAGATCGACGACGGCTTCAACCACGGATGGCTCAGCGTGCGCGACAGGTGCAGCCTCCACCGCCGCAGGTGCGGCAGGTTCAGGCGCTGCAGCAGGCACAGGGGTCGTAACCGGAGCTGCAATAGCGTGCGCTGCAGATACAGGAGCGGTGCCAGCCACTGCCTTTGGGGAATCAACCGTGGCCGGATTGAGTCCCACCGTCTTTAGCGGCTGACGGGGCGCGTCATCGCTGTCGGCCGGGCGGAAGGCCAGCATTCGCAGCAGGACCATCTCGAAACCACCGCGCGGCTCCGGTGCCAGAGGCAGGTCGCGACGACCGATCAAGCCCATCTGATAGTAGAACTGTACATCCTCGGCCGGCAGCGCCTGGGCCAGGGCCAACACACGGTCCCGGTCGCCATGGCCGTTGTCGACACCTTCAGGCAATGCCTGGGCAATCGCCACCCGGTGCAGCACGTTGAGAATTTCCGAGAGCACGCCATTCCAGTCCGGGCCCTGTTCGGCCAGATGGCGTACAGCCTCCAGCAGCGCCCGGGCATCGCCATCAAGCAGAGCGTGCAGCACGTCATAGACCTGCCCATGATCCAGGGTGCCGAGCATGGCTCGTACGTCCGCCGCCATCACCTTGCCTTCGCCGAAGGCAATCGCCTGGTCGGTCAGGCTCATGGCATCGCGCATCGAACCATCAGCGGCACGACCCAGCAACCACAGAGCGTCTGCCTCGAACGGCACATTCTCGACCCCCAGCACGTGGGTCAGATGCTCAACTACCCGCTCTGGCGTCATGTTCTTCAGGGAAAACTGCAGGCAACGTGAGAGAATGGTTGCCGGAAGTTTCTGCGGATCGGTCGTCGCCAGGATGAACTTGACGTAGGGTGGCGGTTCCTCAAGGGTCTTGAGCAAGGCGTTGAACGAATGGCTGGACAGCATGTGCACTTCGTCGATCAGGTAAACCTTGAAGCGTCCGCGGCTGGGGGCGTACTGCACATTATCCAGCAACTCGCGGGTGTCCTCGACCTTGGTGCGGCTCGCGGCGTCGATCTCGATCAGATCGACAAAGCGCCCTTCATCGATTTCCCGACAGACCGAGCACGTGCCGCAAGGCGTGGAAGTGATGCCGGTTTCGCAGTTAAGGCACTTGGCGATAATACGGGCGATAGTCGTCTTGCCTACGCCCCGGGTACCGGTGAACAGATAGGCATGGTGCAGGCGCTGGCTGTCGAGCGCGTTGATCAGAGCCTTGAGCACATGGGTCTGGCCAACCATTTCGCGAAACGAGCGCGGACGCCATTTACGTGCAAGAACCTGATAACTCATCGAAAACCGTCGCGACTGAATAGCGGAAGACCGCCAATGCTAGCGGAGCAGGGGCAAAATTGCATCTGATGTACTGTTTGAATATGACTAAGCTTGTAAATACCAGCCCCCACCACTCGGCCCGGCACCGTCCAAAGTGCCGTAGCACCGATATCAGAGAGTCCATGCGCCTACTGATTTTGAGCATTCTATTATGGGCGTCGACACCCAGCCTGGCCGATCAGGCATCGTTACGCTTTTCCCTCGCCGACAGCTGGTCCATGCCATTGGTCAATGTCCGGGATGGTCAGCCCGATGCCGGAATCCTGTTCGACATCATGCAAAGCCTGAGCGAACACATGGGGCGTACTGCCATTTACCATGTGCTGCCGCGCAATCGCATCCAGGGTGCCATGGAACGCGGCGAGATCGACGTGCGCTGCTACGTCTCTCCCGACTGGCTGGGCGGCCTGTCCGGCGACTATACCTGGAGCCTGCCGCTGCTGATCCAGCGCGACCTGCTGGTGACCACGAACCGCAATGCCTTCCCCATCACCGCAGCACAACTGCATCGACAACCCGTCGGCACGGTACTGGGCTACTTCTACCCCAAACTGCAACCACTGTTCGACAATCAGCAACTGATCCGCGAGGACGCCCGCAGCCAGGACCAGGTCCTGCTCAAGCTAAAGGCCCGCCGCTATTTCTATGCCGTCAGCAGCCAGTGGGCACTGGACTGGTTCAATCAGAACGAGGGCGCCGGCGACCCGATACAAGCGGTGGCCATCATTAACGAAGAGCCCGTGGGCTGCATTGCCCGCAACGATCTGGACCTGCCGGTGCAAGGCATCATGCGCGCCCTGCTGCGCATGAAAATGTCCGGGGAAATCGACCGCATCATCGAGCGCTACCGCACCTCCAATGCCGCACCTCAAATCATGGCACCTTGACCCGCCCGGCCCGCCGTCAAGCTGTAGCAATATCGTCACAATGCGCCGCTACCCTCTCAGAAATATTTAGTAACAATCAGACCAGCGGGCAGGGCGAAGCGCATGAGCGACAAACCGGACGACACCTCCGAAACCACAGGTACCCCCACTGACACCAGTCGCCGCCGCTTCCTCGGCGGCGTCGCCGTTCTGGGCGCCGGCGCTGCCCTCAGTGGTCACGCCTCGGCCCATGAGCCGACCGGCACCAAGGCCGAGAAACACCTGGCTGGCCCGGCGCTGGACAAAGCCCTGCGCGAACACGTCAAGACAGTGGTGGTCATCTACGCCGAGAACCGCAGCTTCAACAACCTGTTCGGCGACTTCCCCGGCGTCGAAAGCCCGCTATCCACCGTCAAGCCTGCCGATTACCAGCAGCGCGACCGTGATGGCGGCCTGCTCAACACCCTGCCCCCGGCCTGGGGCGGCGTTCTCCAGGTCGGCCCGCAGACCGTCGATGGCGTAACCTATCCGGTCAATACCCAATTCCAGGAAAACCTGCCCAACGCGCCCTACCCGCTCAAGGGCCCGAACGCCGAAGACCTGCCTCTGAGCCTGGTCACCCGCGACCTGTGGCACGTTTTCTATCAGAACCAGATGCAAATCAACGGCGGCAAGAACGACAAATTCGTTGCCTGGGCCGACTCCGGTGGCCTGACCATGGGCTATTACCCACAAAGCCAGTACTCCCTGCGCCTGTGGGACGTGGCCAAGGAATTCGTGCTGTGTGACAACTTCTTCCAGGGCGCTTTCGGTGGTTCTTTCCTCAACCACCAATACCTGATCTCGGCCCGTGCGCCGTTCTACCCGGACGCCGCTTCGTCGGTAGCCAAGGCGCAGATCGCCACGCTGGAAAGCGACGACCCCCTCGACATCCGTCTCAAGCCGTTGGAGAAATCCCCGGCCAGTGCCATGACCGGCGCCCCGCAGTTCGGCCCGAGCCTGCTGACGCCGGACGGTTTCGCCGTCAACACCATGGCTCCGCCGTACTGGCCGACCTGGCTGCGCGACCCGGAGAAACCCGACTACTCCAAGCCTGACCTGGCCAACGTGCTGGTGCCCCAGACCCACGAGCATATTGGCGACAAGCTGTCGAAGAAGAACATCGACTGGGCCTGGTACGCCGGCGCCTGGCAAGTCACCCTGGATCAATACAAGGATTCCACCGGCATTCCCAAGATCCCCAACTTCCAGTACCACCACCAGCCCTTCAACTACTTCAAGCAGCAAGGGCCGGAAAACCCCGCCGAGCGCGCCAAGCGTCTGCGTGACGGCGGTCTGGGCGACGAAACGAGCAGCAACAAATTCCTTGCCGACGCCGAAGCGGGCAAATTGCCTGCGGTGACCTTCTATAAGCCGCAAGGCAACCTGAACATGCACGCCGGTTATGCCGACGTCGCCTCGGGCGATCGTCATATCGACCGGGTGATCAAGGTCCTGCGCAACAGCCCGCAATGGAACAACATGGTCATTGTCGTCACCGTCGACGAAAACGGCGGCTGGTGGGACCACGTGGCACCGCCCAAGGGCGACCGCTTCGGCCCCGGCACTCGCGTCCCGGCGCTGATCGTCTCGCCGTTCGCCCGCAAAGGCATGGTGGACCACACTGTCTATGACACCGCCTCGATCCTGCGTCTGATCACCCGGATCCACGGCCTGGAAACCCTCGACGGCCTCAAGCAACGCGACGACGCCATGAAAGCCCGAGGCCAACAGCCCATGGGCGACCTGACCAACGCCCTGCATTTCCCGGGATGAGTCAGCGGCGTGCCCATTCTCTTTCTTGGGCACGCTTCACTTCCTGCGTCAAACAGCGACAAATCGTACAAGCCTTGACGGCCAGACCAACTTGTTCTGAAAACTCCACGGGTGTTCCTTACACAGTCTGATTAACTGTGTAAGGAGATTCGAACTCATGACCCCTCTTAAAACCCGCCCCGGCACCGACCTGTTGGTTGTGCACTGTTCCGCATCAGGTCCCCATATCGACGTCGGCGTACGCGACATTACCCGCTGGCATGTCCAGCGCGGCTTCACGACAGTGGGCTATCACTATGTCATCCGCCGCAATGGCGAACTGGAAACGGGCCGCAGGGAAAATGCCATCGGCGCCCATGCCACTGGCCACAATGCCCGCTCCATCGGCATTTGCCTGGTAGGAGGTGTCGATATCAATAACAAACCGGCCAACAACTTCACTGACGAACAGCTTGCAACCCTGGAACGCCTGCTCAGGGAACTGAAGGTCCGCTATCCAAAAGCGCGCATCTGTGGCCACCGCGATTTGTCGCCGGACAAAAACGGCGACGGTCGCATTACCCCGAATGAATTCACCAAAGCCTGTCCGTCATTCGATATCAACCCGTGGCTCAAAGAACGCTTGGCCACGCTATAGGACGGGTATCAGATTCAACAGATCAGTTGAGCCAACATCGACGCCCGCTTGCGACAGCAGCGTCGTTGCCTGGCCACGGTGATGGGTCTGATGATTGAAAAAGTGCGTCAGCAATGCATGAAAATCACGCACATAAGGTGTGCCCTGGGTATTGCTGTAAGACAAGGCAATGTCCAGATCCGCCTCGCTCAACGCCACAACCCACTCGCTGATGATCCGGTCCAGCAAAACCCGATGCTCACGCATCTCGCTGAAGTGCTCGAACAGCAACTGGCTCAGGCCTTGCGGCGCAGGCCACTGGCGCAGCGGATCCAGCGCCGCGTGCAAGGACGGATGCCGGGCAAAACGCTGCAGCCAAATGGTATCGGCGACCAGCAGGTGATTCAGCGTACCGATGATCGAACCAAAAAACGCCTTTCGATCCACATGCAACACATCATCCGGCAGACTGGCCGCGGCTTCATACAGACGGTTGTTCATCCATTGGTTGTAAGCAGCCATGAGGCGGATCTGGTCGAGGCGGTTCACGAGAGGCACTCCGGACAAGGTCAGGCGATGGAACAGCTCGCGTGGTGCTCAATACAAATGGCCGTCGAAATGCCCTGTCGAGCCGACATCAAGCAACGCACAAGGTTTGAGAAAGCAGGAGACAGAAAAAGAAGAAGTAAAGCGAAGGGCCGTTAAGGAGGCAACCCCACCAGCCACACCCCGGCACACAATGTTCCCGCTGTGGCTGCTTCCTTCCGGATCTGACCAGGTTCACGGGTAATCGTTGCGGGGGGACCGATGGGGTCACCATAACGACGCTCACCTCTCGGCGAGCCGCGCCATTGTACCGGTCTTGAGCGAAGTTACAACCTGTTCTTGCGGATAAAAAATTCGAGGGCGCTCAGGTACTTGTGTCGCGGGCGCGGCAGCCGTCCGGGGGGCCTCAGGCGGCCTGCAAGGCGCTGGCGATGGCCTTGTTGAACGCTGGCAGGTCGTCCGGGTTGCGCGAAGTAATCAGCGTCCAGCCATTGGCCGGGCACTCTTTGACCTCAGTATCGACCCACTCCGCCGCATCGGCATTCAGCAGGTCGGTGCGCACGCTGGGGTAGGACGTGAGTGTCTTGCCGCCGACGACACCGGCGTCGATCAGCAACCATGGGCCATGGCAGATCGCGGCGACAGTCTTGCCCGCCTTGACGAACTCATTGACGATCCGCCGGGCATCGGCGTCCTGGCGCAAGGTGTCGGCGTTGACCGTGCCGCCCGGAATCACCAGTGCATCGAAGTCAGCGGCATTGAGGCCGGCCAGTGCACTGTCGGACTTCACGGTTACGTCCTTTTCGGCGTCATGCAGACAGGTTTGCGTGGTGCCGCCCTTGCTCGAACCATGGGTAACGGTGGCACCAAATCCACGCAGGGCTTGCAGCGGCTTGAGCAACTCGTCGCGCTCGATGCCGGAGTTGGAGGTAATGATCAGGACTTTCTTGCCTTGCAATTCAGTACTCATGACAGGTCTTCCTCTGGTCAGGGTGGCCCGTCGGAACGGGCGTGCAGAGGATCGGAGGCGCAGGCGAATCAGAAAGTTCAGCCCGGTCCGGCCACCGGTTGGCAGGTTGAAAGGTCATGACCGCCCGGCAATAAAATCGAACTCGGCGGATTTCACTCTTTCCAAACTTCACATCAAGAGGAAATCCCGATGAGCAACCAAGATCGTTCCGCCCCCGAAAACTCAGCCCCGAACAACCCGCCTGTGGATGCCGCAGGCAAACCCGTCAACGTGGTGGAGCGCGATCTCCAGGACCGCAGCGAAGCCACTAAAGGGGTAGACGAAACCATTACCCCTACCTCAACCCGGACCAAGGAGCAGGAAGTCGAGGAGCTGAATCAGAAAACCGCTGAAATCGAACGCAAAGTGGCGGACGGCAACTAGATGATCAGGCGATCGCCATGAAAAATGTGAAACCCAAGGATCAACATGAAGACGGGCAGACGCCGGAATATCCGCTGTCTGCACCGATCAAACCCGACGATCCCGAGCGCAAGAGCGATCAGTCCCAGGCAGACACCCGGGACTGGTCTGAGAGCGACGACAAGAAGCCTTGACCGTTAAAGTTCACTGCTCAGGGTCATCCAGTTTCAACGCCACTGCGTCATCAATAGCGCGCTCATAGCCGAAGTCCGCCCGCGCCTTGAGCGCCTGACAGTCATCCCAGTCGATCACGCCGCCGCGCAACAACTCATCGGCCGCACTGATCAGGGTTTCATGCCAGGCGTCCGGCGAATCGTTGCGATAGCCGCTGTCCTCCAGCACCAGATACCAGGCATCCAGCTCCGGGGTTTTTCGTTGTGTTTCCATTTCGGCGCTCCCGAGATTGATTTCGCAGTTGATCTGGGCCGGTAGACCCCGCGTATTTTTTCCCGGTTCCCTGCGAAGGGAATCAGCGGTACCCACACCGCTGCATGACGAAGTGGTCTGGCGGCCCCGACCTGCGCAGAGCCGCCCAGGTGCGGGTCATTTCACTGCGCGACCTCATCGACCGGATTGGTTTTTGGCCGGGGTTTGTTATGGGGCTCGTTGCCGGTGCGCGCGGGGTGGGTGGGATCGACTTGCGGGTCGCTGACATCCGGTGACTCCGGATCAAAGCCCAGATCGTCGTCGGGTTGTTCGGGCGTCTCAGGTTTAGGTTGCATGATGGATCTCCATTGCGATGCCCGGACTATCCGGCCATGCCATTGAGAAAGGCGCGCCAGCGCAGAGTGCCCCTGCGCAAGACCAACGGCCATGCAGCGGGGCCAACGCCTCCACTCGTCGTCAATCCGCGGTTTTTTTCAAACTTTGCGCCGCCCTTCATTTCCCAATTCTGTGAGGTCTGTAAACGCTCACCATCGCAATGATTGAAAACAACAAGAGGTTCTTTCATGAAAAGCTCACTAAGTCGTGCATTGGCCCTGGCCGGATTAACCTGTGTGCTGGCAGCGCCTGTATTGGCAGCGACTGGTACCACTGACCCAAGCGGCACCAACAACGGCGGCATCATTAACGGCTCGGCATTACCGCCGGGCTCCAACCCAGGCGCGCCAAACGGGTCGACCAACTCGGGAAACAACATGGGTAACGGCAGCAGCATGCCGGGCACCAATAATGGTGGCGGCGGTGGCGGCGGGATCAATTCAGGTTCCGGCAACGGTAATGGCATGGGCGGCAATGGCACCGGAACTGGAACCGGCACGGGCGGCTCAGGTACCGGCGGTTCTGGCTCAGGAACGGGCGCAGGTTCCGGATCCGGCGCGGGTGGCAGTGGAGGTGCAGGAGGCGGTGCGGGTGGTGGCG
>NZ_JBGLYM010000044.1:0-35909 GCF_047303955.1 Pseudomonas sp. Pseusp88
ACCGATTGACGGAACAGAGGGGCCAACGAAAACGCAGTAGCCATTTCAGATCTCCTGAATTTCCAAGTGATTTAAGACGCCACCCGATTTCGGGTCGCATGGACGGAAATCTAAGGGCTACACAATAAGTTTCAAGGGCCTCAAAGATAAAAATTTCATCGCTACTGCGCAGCGCTTAGAACCGATGGTTAGAGCTGAGGGCGTGAATATAACATACCGAACTACCCTTACTCCTTAGACACATACTTGCAACGTATGCGTCTCATCTTCTGATTTCATAACTTTCCTTATTCGATATCGGTATAAATCGGCAAGATATGATTATGAAGAGTCGCGACTATCAGGCATAAAAACGCTGAGACCGTTCTAAAGAGGGTAGTGCCAAATGACTAATTTGATAATGCTCGTGGCGGCACGAATACCAATCTCATTCGAAACATAGATAATGCCAGTCAAATTATTTGCTGGCCATATGGCTCGCAAGACGCCCTCTTAATACCTCAAGCCGCTGAATTAACCCCATATTTAAATGAGTTAATAACTCAATGTGACTAACATTATCCTGTGCCTCTTTGCACAGCGCTTCAGCAAACTCCTCTAAAAAATGCTGAGAAGAGTCAAGCGGTAGAGGCATCCCCAAACATTCAAATATATAATCGATATCCATGCGCCGCGTTCCTATCGTAAATAGAATAGATCATAGCATTGCATGCTGAAAATGCTTAAAATTAGCTGATCAAAGGTCGTCAGGTGTACATAAGAGATACATGTTTGCGTGCGGCCTACAGGAAACCTGTTTCTTATATAGACATCCTGTTCAGGACTTGTCCACACGATCGATACTCATTGTGTAAACCATCTTTCATGCCGCGACGCTCACCCACAGCATTGCGTCGAAACGCTATCGCGTAGCTTAAGTAGCGCACGTAAGGCTGACGGTTGGCTTACCCGCCGGTCAGCCGTGCAATTTAAACCTCTTACTACAGACCCGCTCCCTATTCAATGGCAGATACTTTGATGCTGACGCAGAGAAAGGCCGAACACCCCGACCTTCCCTGCGGCCTCCACTCGTCAAAACGCTATCTGGGCCATCTTCACTTAGCCATCTCGCTCTGCGCGTAGCTATTGCCTGCAAGTCGATCGGATTTGATGGCGCGTATTTTTTCGCTTGGATATAGGTCAGCGTGTCACCCAAAGGCCCACGCTGCGAAGCTTCACATTCACGCCTCCATCCCTACCCCAGGCCCGACCTCCGAGTCGTAGCCGAAGCTTTGGAACGCGGTAAAGCAGCACCTCGAATTCGCTATGGTGCAGGTTGTAGAGGCGCTCTGGCCGATTGCGAAAATACGGGTAAAGCTCGCTTTATGCGTCCGCAAAATCCACGACTATGAGGCTGCATATACCGTAGGCCTGCTGGAGTGCATCAGAGGTTACAAAAAAACTGGAAAGAGTATCCATTTTGATTTTCGTAGAAGAACCCGTACGCTCTCAGATCAGAACAACAAGCTCAGAGAATCGAATTGCGCTCGCTTACGCCGACCAGAGCCTAGAAGGACGTACACAGTGTTCTTTGTGATAAAGAATAGTCCTTCGTGCCGCTCAGTCAGAAACGATGTTCGTACGCCCCTACCAAGTCTGAACTTATCTCGGCTGTCATGCACTATCCCGCCGGCGAGCAAGAGAGCTGGTAGTTCTCCTAGAGCGGCCATTCCTTCTTTGATCAAGGCTGAAGCTGAGAACTCTATCCAGCACATTCCCTCCCTGACGATGCAGAAGCTGCGCTCCGGGAAACGTTCTTTGACCCGCATAAGGGCATCTGGAAGCGTTGCGTTTAGCTTAAATTCAATCAAATCGGCGCGGCGGGAGCCAATGCTCAAGGGTATTATGGGCAGGAAGGCAACCCAAGACTAAGCAACTTGCTTTGTTACACCTAGCTGGCCTAGACATCGTCTTTGTATTTATCAGGAACGTCCAGCACGAATACGCGAAAAAACCATGCTGCACCGGTGCAACCTTTAACTCCCCAACAACGATAGAACTGCCCTGGCGTCGCCCCAGAACCAAGACCATCTGACTTAGCTTTTACCCCCCACTTCTCATGTATCCTCATTGCGGATGCACAAATCTATCCCTTCTATGGCCGACAATAGCCTCTGTTTGAGAATAGGAAGCTCTGACGCAGTGACGGCATAAGGCCTTTCTGCCATTCCAAGAAGCGCGGCAAGGGCGAGGTCAGAGTGTTTGACCAATGCGACCAAATGCTCACCTCGGGGCCCGCAGCTGCCCGCCATCCAGTTCTTGACCGTCTTCTCGTTAGCATTCGTCCAACGCATCAAAACTTTGGTGGCTTGGTGTGTTTGCCCAAGCTCAGCATGGAGTGCTTTCGCGATGGCGTCGGCGTATTGCTTTTGTGACAGAAAAGAATTGCCCGTTTTCGTGAACATTTTTCTCTCCTTGGTCTTCTACCTTCTTTCTAGAGCTACTCCGATAAACGCAGTCACTGATCGTCAGCCCTGGCTCAGCCATAGATACCTCCGATCAGGCGAGGAAG
This sequence comes from Pseudomonas sp. Pseusp88, assembly GCF_047303955.1. Lineage (NCBI taxonomy): Bacteria > Pseudomonadati > Pseudomonadota > Gammaproteobacteria > Pseudomonadales > Pseudomonadaceae > Pseudomonas > Pseudomonas sp. Pseusp88. The sequence goes on from NZ_JBGLYM010000044.1 coordinate 2,552, forward strand.
TCGTCGATGCATACATCCAGTGGCCTGGAAAATGCGCAAAGCGGATCGAGCCCTGCCCTTGCCGCAGCCTATGTCCGCATGTCAACGGAGCATCAGCAATACTCAACCGAGAACCAACTGGACACCATACGCCTCTATGCAGTGACGCATGATCTCGACATCGTCAAGGTTTACACAGACGCAGGAAAGAGTGGCCTACGGCTGGAAGGACGTGACGCTCTGAAACAGTTATTTTCAGACGTTGAGAATGGCATCGCAGAATACTGCACCGTGCTTGTATACGACGTGAGCCGGTGGGGCAGATTTCAAGATCCAGATGTTAGTGCAAGCTACGAGGTACGCTGCCGCCAAGCAGGTGTTACCGTCCAATATTGTGCGGAGCAATTCGTAAATGATGGGTCGCCAGTCTCCAATATCGTGAAAAGCGTGAAACGAATGATGGCCGGCGAATACAGCCGTGAGCTTTCTGTGAAGGTGTTTGCGGGCCAGTCACGGCTCATTGAGCTAGGGTATCGCCAAGGTGGCACAGCAGGGTTTGGCCTGAGGCGGCTATTGGTGGACGGCAACGGCTTTCCGAAAAATGAACTCTCCTTCGGCGAACATAAAAGCATCCAGACTGACCGAGTGATCCTAGTGCCTGGCCCTGAAAGAGAGGTCGAAATAGTCCAATGGATCTATCGATTGTTCGTTGAGGACAGCAGAAGCGAACGTGAGATAGCAGACTGGCTGAACGCTCAGGGAATTGATAATGGTTATTCCCGTCCTTGGTCGAGAGGCACAGTTCACCAGGTACTGATTAACGAAAAATACGTAGGTAACAATGTCTGGAACCATAACTCATTTAAGCTAAAACAAACGCGGATAAAAAACCTACCGGAAGAATGGATTCGAGCAAATGGAGCGTTTAGCCCCATAGTTAATACTATTATATTTAAAGCCGCGCAATCAATCATTCAAACACGGTCGTATCGCATGCCTGACACCGAGATGCTGGAAAAGCTGAAAAGTATCTATCTACATCGAGGTTTCTTGTCAGGATTAGTGATAGATGAATCCGAGGATTGCCCGTCGAGCAGTGCATATCAACGTCGATTTGGTAGTTTGCTCCGCTGCTATTCTATGGTTGGTTATTCACCCGCTCGCGACTACCGTTATATAGAAGCTAACAGGAGACTTCGTCAAATGTTTCCCGTATTGCTCCAGCAAACGATCATGAAAATTTCTGACGTCGGCGGTAATGTAATAGTGGATCCGAACTCAGATCTTATGTTAGTTAATCAGGAAGTACTCGTTTCTCTAGTGTTATCCCGCTGCCATGTATCTTCTACTGGTCAAAAGCGATGGAGTATTCGCTTTGATCACAGTCTGAATCCTGATATCACCATTGCGGTTCGGATGAAGGAACAGGAGGAAGCTGCCTTGGACTACTACATTTTGCCGATGATCGACGTGGCATACGCTCGAATGTGCCTGGCAGAAAATAATCAAGCATGCTGGGAAATTTATCGCTTCGATAATCTGGATATTCTTGCAGAGTTATCTCGTCGGCGTGGTTATAGGAGCGCAGCATGACAGTAATCCAAAACCCTCGCAGAACGCTTATGCATGTCGCAGAAGAGACAACAGTTCGTCTCATCCCGATAGACAGTATTAGAGTGCTCAATCCAAGGATGCGCAACAAGCAAGTGTTTGCTAGGCTAGTCGAAAATATTTCAGCATTGGGACTCAAACGTCCAATCACTGTCGCGCCTACTTCGACAGGCACAGAAGCCTTTGAAATAGTCTGCGGCCAAGGTCGTTTTGAAGCATTCCAGGCTTTGGGGGAAAAGCAGATTCCCTGCATAGTGATCAGTGCAAGTGAGGCTGATCGCTACCTCATAGGGTTAGTAGAAAATTTGGCACGTCGCAAGCACTCAAATCGCGAACTACTCTCCTCGATCCAAATTTTGTCAGACCGTGGCTATACGTGTCAGCAGATCGCTAATAAAACCTGCTTGGATAGCGGTTATATCCAAGGAATTCTCGTACTACTGCGCCAAGGTGAGGAGCGACTTATAGCAGCGGTCGAAAAGGGATGGTTATCTATAAAGCTGGCCATTGAGATTGCACGAGCTAAGGACACAGAAGTCCAGCAAGCAATGATAGAGGCTTACGAGACCGGTGTACTTAAAGGCGAACAGCTAATGAAAGTACGCCGGCTGATCGATAGGCGAAAAACGTTTGGTAAACGGTATGGCCATCAATCTGTTCATCCCGAAAAAACCACGCCTCAGAAGCTCCTGCACGCCTACCAGACGGAGGTAAGGCGTCAAAAATTGATGATCAAAAAATCGGACATCAATGAACAACGTTTACTCATTATAGTTACAGCGATGCGTAAACTACTGGCTGATGACTATTTCGGTACATTGCTCCGTGGCGAGGGTATCCCCGATATGCCTAAACCATTGGCAGATAGAATTTTTGGGGAGACATCATAATGGCCGAGATAAAGCAGGCATTCGAGTCCGATGTAATTGCAATTTCATTGCAGCGAATTCTTCCCTCGCGCAAGGTCGATCAACTCATGCCGGGGAGTAAAAAATATGCAAGCATCTTGAGCTCTATTAAAGAACTAGGGGTTGTTGAACCATTAGTGGTTCATCCATTACAGGCCAGTGCCGACGAAACACCTACATACATACTTTTAGATGGCCACCTTCGTTTCGAGGCACTAAAAACACTTGGCGCTACTAGCGCCCTGTGCATCATATCAACTGATGATGAAGGGTTTACCTACAACAGACAGATCAACCGTTTGACGCCAATCCAAGAGCACAAAATGATTATATCGGCCCTAAAAAAGGGTATTGAGGCCTCTCGTATTGCAACGGTACTAGGAGTCAATGTTGACAGAGTACACGAACGAGAAAACTTATTAAAAGGTATCGCGCCTGAAGTAGCAGAAATGTTAAGAGTGCGGATGGTGTCACAGGACGTATTTCGCTCCTTACGTCAAATGAAACCAATTAGACAAATTGAAACGGTCGAAATGATGATTTCAGCGAATTGTTTCACTAAAAATTACGCTCGAATGGTTCTGGCCGCATCAAGACCAGAAATGCTAGTTCAACAAAAGAAAAAACCAAATGATGTGAGCCCGGTCGACATTGCCAGAATGGAGCGAGAAATGGAAAACTTGCAGCATGATTACAAACAAGTCGAAGACACTCTCGGCGAGACCATGTTGGTTTTAGTGGTGGCTAAAGGTTATCTTGTGCGCTTACTACGAAATGAAACCATCGCTGCTTACCTGACTCAATATTATTCAGATTTACTTGAAGAGCTCGTCTCTATCATGGAAGCAGTTACCACTGACGCCCGGCAGTTAGAGCGTGAATAACGTGCTTATTTTTATTTGGCTAGAATATGATCAGAAGCGTTTGACTATCTTGAATCTCTGATGTCATCGTCTCATCTAAGGCACTTACGATTAAGCCTATTCTAGACCCACGCTACAACGACATGAGACTTGAATGACAGGCTGCCGGTGAAAGCCACCCCGATGAGGAGTGGCCACGTTGCTTACTAAGCGAGCCAGCTCTCAACCACGTCAGCGCCATGCTCAGCCTTCCAAGCTTTCAGCGTCTTATGATTCCCGCCCTTCGTTTCAACCACCTCATCTGTATGAGGATTTTTGTAGATCTTAAGCACCCTAGCTCGACGTGTACCCTTTTCCGGCTTAGCGGCTGGTGCCGACTTACCAGCAAGCTGTGGGTCGATGACGTTGATAACATCACGCAGGCCGTAGCCGTATTCGTCGAGAAGCGAACGCAGTTTGCTCTCAAACTCCATCTCAGTTTTCAGGCCCGAATCGTCTTTCATCGCTTCCAGCTCAGCGAGCTGAGCGGCCAGTTGCTGTTCGAGTTTGCGGTATTCGGCGAGACGAGACATGTGCATTCCTAAGTCAATTGAGAGATTTCACCATTTATATTAAGCGATCATACAACACAGGTCACTACAATATATCTGTAGCCATACTGATACCTCATAGCCTATGACTACACAAATAGAAGCAGTCGACTGAGCCTCGTCAACGCTCACTAGAAGCCGGCATGCGGATGACGAAAATTAGAAATATCCGCAATCAACTTCCACTGCTGTCACAATTTTTATTCTGATGATGGAGATTTGAAGGTCGGTATCAGTATCGATCTCGGCAATCGGGGTGGAGCCCGATCCAATGTGCTCTCAGCATTGGGAGGGCTGATGCCCTCCCTCTGTCAGCAACTTATTGGTTGAAGTTAGCACGGCGAGCGTGTCACGGAAGGTGGAACACGAGGGTAGCGTTCGATCTACGCCAGATATCAGCCTGGAGTATGGTGCAGCGGCCTCGTTTACGCTCAAGCCTGCAGGCGCTGCTGAATCGAGACCTGCCCCATTCTCATTTCTTCTTTAAGCTCGCCAACCAAGCCCGCGATAGCGCGACTGGTGGAGAATCTGCTGAAGTCGATACCAGTGACGGTAAATGCATCGATCTCTTCAACACTGCCGATCCGGATTGTCATGGTGTGGTCGGGCTGGATGCTGCAAACGCATTTCTTTGGCAAGAATGCATTTTCAACGATGTGACGGAGTTCAAGGGTAGAGATCATTTCTGCGACTCATGAATGTAGACATCCCCGAAGGTTCAGGGAATGCGGGATAGCCAATTACGCTACAACCTTTTGACGCCAAATTCACGCCCCCCCCCCCGACGAGCAACCGAGGCGTATTTCGTGCGAGGCGCGGCGCAGTGGTGCGCGATTGTGTGTTTGAAATTTCTATCAGGTGCACACGACCTCAGCATAGAGAATGGGCTATGAGTTCAATGGAGGCAGCGCTCAACGCAAACCCCAAACTAAAGCGCGTGAATCAACGCTTCGGACAAACGATGAGTCCTTTTTCTACTTTATAACCGTGCCCTAACAGGCCGCGCTAGAGCTATGGGGTATTAACAGACCCTGTAGTGGCCAATTAATACCGAAAATCCAGTTTACGCCTACGCTCACAAATTCCTTTTTGAAGCGAGCGCATCATGTCGACGATTGAGATAGCACCAGTAGTAGCTGATGATTTTGAGACATGGTTAAACGGGCGCCCGAAGTGGCTGCAGACCGCCGCTCGAATGCTCATAGACTCGAAGCGGCAGTTGAACCAGGATGAAGTTAAAGCGCTAGCTAGGCTTTGCAAGCTCGAAGCTAAGGATGAAGCTGATCCTGGATTTCAGACCGTAATCCCCGGCACGTTATCGCAGGTTGCCAATAGGCCGTTGCTGCGGATTGAAGAGATCCTGGATGTGCATGGGTTGAACGCAATCAAAGCTGGCGCTCACCTACCCTTCGGTAAAAGCAATCTCTCGGTGATCTATGGACAAAATGGAACCGGCAAGAGCGGATTTGCTAGGCTGCTAAAGGAGATCTGCGGGTCACGATCCAAAGACGAGATACGCAGTAATGTCTTCGACCCAATACCTACTCCGTGCCGTGCTCATTTCAAAGTGTCAATTGACGGCAAGCCGGTTGATGTTCACTGGGAGATCCCTAGCGGGCCTCACAAGGCTTTACGACATGCACAGGTCTTCGACAGCAAGGCGGCTCAGCAGTATATGGGCAGGACTGAGGCATGCTATGAGCCCAGCCGTATGAAGTTCGTATCGGCCCTGATCACCACAGCAGACGCCGTCAGTGCAGAGCTTACGGGAGAAAAAGCATTACTCAGCAAAGCTTTACCTGCCATTCCAGAGAGCCTAAATCACACAGCGGAAGCGAAATGGCTACAGGGCCTGAAAGCTACGACTACTCCTGCGAGCATTGATAAAGAATGTCTGTATACCGACCAGCTTGACCAGGAGCGTATAGAGAGCGAAGCCTTGCTTGCAGAGAAAGACATTGCTGGTCGCGTTTTGGCCATCAACAAAGAAAAAACCGCGCTGAAAAGTATCGAAATAGCGATGTCTATGCTTCAACTTGGCCTGAATGATACGACAGCGGGCGAACTAGAAAGCCTGAAAAATACCGCCGTCAAGGCAAGGAACACTTGCGAAGAGGCGGCTGCAGCCATCTTTGGAAAAGCAGAGCTTGAGGGCGTCGGCTCAGCGACCTGGCAGAAAATGTGGGAGCAAGCGCGTGCCTACTCCACCGGTACAGCCTACGTCGAAACCGCATTCCCTAACGTTTCAGCTGATTCACGTTGCGTGCTTTGCCACCAAAGCCTCACCGAGGACGCAAAAGCCCGCCTGACGGGGTTTGAGAAGTTTGTGACAGACGGCCTCGAAACGACCGCCAAGACGGCTGAAAATAGCTTTGCTGATCGCAAAAAAAGGCTGCCGATGCTTCCAGGGCAGGCTGACTGGATTGTTCATATGTCCACACTAGGATTTGAAGAAGCCTATGGGCTCACTTGGTTTAGTGTGCTGAAAGCACGGCTTGATCAAATTACACTGGGCAGCCCTGTAGGCACCTTGCAGGCTTTCGACTGGTCGAGCATAAACGAAGCGGCGAAGACCAGGTCTGCAAACCTCATCGAAGAAGAGCTGAGCCTGTCGGCATTGTTAAAAGATGAACATCGCCAGACAATGCAGAGCCGATTACAGCAACTCCAAGCCAAGCAGTGGCTCTCTCAAAACAAGGCATCAATTACTGCTGAAAGGGCTAGGTTGATCGCCGTTGCGGCGATTGATAAAGCTTCGCGCTCAGCCGCCACCAATGCCATGACTACGAAGAAAAACGAGCTGGCGAAGACCGAGCTTGATGCCGGCTATCAAGCTCGATTCCTGGATGAGTTGAAGCGTCTCGGCGGCCACCGCCTTCCAATTGCGCCGCAAAGTAAATCTGGTGGCAAAGGCAAGATCACCTTCGGCTTGAACCTGGTGGGCGCGAATGGCACCCACGGCCTGGACTATATCTTGAGCGAAGGAGAGACTAGGATCGCTGCGCTGGCGGCGTTCCTTGCGGACACTACAGGCTCAAATCAACTGGCCCCATTCATTTTCGATGACCCGATTTCTTCGCTTGATCAGGACTTTGAAGAAAAAGTGGTCGAGCGCCTCGTGGCTTTGTCTCAGACGAGGCAGGTCATTATATTTACACACCGGCTTTCTTTGGTAGCCCAGGTAGAAGCTGTTACCAAAAAGTGGGAGCAGACCCCTGGGATGCCCACCATCAAGCCAACGCTGACGTCACTTCAGCGGCTGGCGAAAACTGCTGGCATCGTCGCGACTGCAAACGCTAGAGACCTTAGGCCGGAAAATGCTGTCCGGGGATTGATCGACAATACGATCACGCGGCTTAAAAAGCATCTGGGGAAGGCTGAGGTCGAGGCGTATGAGTCGCTTGGCAAGACCGCTTGCAGTGACTTCAGAATCATAGTTGAAAAGACGGTCGAGTACATCTTGCTGGCAGATGTCGTAGGGCGCTTCAGGCGTGCAATCAACACTCAGGGCAAGCTGCACAAGGTCGCCAAGGTGACGAATGAAGACTGTGTATTCATTGATGACCTGATGACACGCTACTCGGTGTTTGAGCATGCTCAGTCGGAGGAGTTGCCCAGCAGTGCTCTTGAGCTGGATATCTTCGAGGCCGACGTATTAGCTTTGCAAAAATGGATAACCGAGTTCGGGTCGAGAGCCAGCTAACCAAGCTCGTTGTGCAAGGGTCAGAATCAGGTCGATCCTCCTGATTCTGACTTGCTGCTGATCTCAAGCTGTTGGTCACGTAGCTGCCTCGGTCACGCTTTGAACAAGTCATCTAGCGGCACATAAGCAGCGCCCGTTTCTGCGGCAGCCCTGACTTTGCGCTCGATCACCTCAGCGATGGGTATCCGCCTTCCCAGTGCCTTATAGATGTCCTCGCCGGACATACAGATCGCCTTTCGCCCTCAGTCAAACGCGTGGAGGCCCTCTTGGGTGAACCCGCCAAAGCTGATGAAAACGCCACGCGCCCAGGCAGCCTTTTGATCGAGCTTGCCTTGAAACGTATGGGGTTCGGCTGCCCCTATCGGATCTCTGACCCACTTGGCCTCGATCAAGTACGTTTCGTTTCCAAGCCGAAAGCTTCCGTCTATCTGCTCGCCAACTGTACCTAGAGACCCTTCATTTCCAGGTGGTGCCCAAAGGAAAATTATTCTCGTTTGAGGAAGAACCTCAGTCAGGAAATGCTGCGGACAACTTGATTACGGCCTCCACCCTTGGCTTCGTAGAGCGCCCTGTCTGCTGATAGAAGTAGCTCATCGCCGCTGGACGATTCAGCTGAAGGTTCACTTGCCGCTACTCCTATGCTGACTGTTACTCGACCTCGCTCCACTAAGCGACTCTCGATGTGCGCATCCTCGACAGCCCGCCGAATGTTTTCGGCTATCAAGAGGGCCCCATTCAGATCGGTGTGCGGCAAAATCACCGCAATTTCTTCTCCGCAATATCGGGCGGCCAGATCCGAGCTCCTGCCTTGACACGCGCGAACGAGGGCAGCAACGCGACGTAAACACTCATCACCTGCCGGGTGCCCATAACAGTCGTTGTATTGCTTGAAATGATCAATATCCAAAAGCAGTAGGGATATCGGGGTCTGATTACTTCGAGTCTGGCTTAATGCTATACCTAGCGTCTGATCAAACTGCCGACGGTTGGCCAAGCCTGTGAGCCCATCTTCGGTCGCGAGAATGTGAAGCTGACCATGATCTTGGCGCAGTACGATTTCATCCTTGGCTCGCTTTTCTATATCCCGCATGGTTCTGACGCCGAGATAGAGAATGATGGATAGAGCAGTAAAGGCTGCCAAAAGGGTCAAAAAACAATCTCGCCTCCAGGAAGCGAATATGTAGTCTTCGGTAATACCGACCGACAGGCGAATTGGATAACGCCCGCTAGTGGCGTAGCCGACCATTCGCCGAGTCCCGTCCACCGGTGAATCCAATAGGATGACCCCTCGCGTACTTCCTGCCTGGATCGCATGTGCAACAGTCCCATTTGAAACGTTTACCGCTATAAGATCCGGGCTAAATGGTGTCCTAATCAATTGAACACCATCGTTGCGAGCCAGGCTAACAATTCCGTTTGCACCCAACTCAAAGGATCGAAAAAATTCGAGGAAGCTTTCAATGCGCAGTGTTGCCAGCGCGACGCCAGCAAAAGCCCCGTTCGCGTCTTCGAGACGAAGAGACACCGTGATGATCCATTCGCCTGTCGTACGACTCTGAATCGGCGGGCCTATGTAAGGGGCTAGGCTTTCATGTTTTTTGTGGTATTTGAATTATTCACGATCAGCGTTGTTGCGCTGAGGAGGCTGTGTTGACAGGGTTGTCATCACCCACCGCCCGTCAGCAGCATAAAAAATATACCTTGAATTTCACGCTGCCAGTCCGCTCGGCTCCGGGCGACACTCATCATTCTGGCCAGGTTTTCAGGTGTCTCACCGTCATGGCGATAACGCTCGGCGAGACCGACTAAGATCATGCTGGCGTAAGTGATGGAGCTCTCCGCCGAGCGCAGTACCGAAGAGGACAAGTTCGCTAACTCTGCGCGGCGGGTCGCCTCCAAGTCCTTGTATTGCCCATAGATAAGGCTTCCAGTAAGTGTACCCACTTGTGTCCCGAGTCGGCCGGAGGCGGGCATAAATGATTTAGAGGACGATTGTGGCTTAGCCATATCTAGTCGGCTCAGTTGAAGGCGGGGTGGCGCGGATATAAGTCCCCGACGTTAATGGGTTGCCGGCCGTTGCAGGCGCGCCATGAGCTTTCGATGTTTTCTGAAGGCAAGTCTGCTAAATGTAACGGAACTGGTTCCGGTGGATTGGCCTATGTAAGAGTGTGGGCATTCCGGTAGGCAAAAAAAGCCCGCGATGGGGGCGGGCTAGTGGTGATGGATCACAGAGCTGTAACCACATATTATTGGCTTGTGAAAGAATCGTGAACGCTACCCGCTCACCGATCAAGCAAGGTTCGCGGCTCATCTGTTTTCAAAGGCGAATTATCCAATAACGGCAGCTCGATCTTTTTGTCGAAACAATGGGATTCTGCCTATCAGTAAGCCCCCGCTCATCCTAGAGCACGAATACACCGACTTGCTGTTCGAGATTCTGTGCGAGCTGCTGCAGAGATCGAGCGGTCTCACTGGTTTGCTCTATCGCCTGGCTGTTTTGCTGAGACATTTGAGCAATGCGTTCCACGTTGCGCGCCACATCTTGGCTGGCAGCGCTCTGCTCTCTCAACGCTAAAGATATTTGATCAACAACCCGAACCACATTACCCGATGACTCTCGGATGTTAACGATGGCCTCGCCAGCCTGCTGGGCCAACTCGACTCCGTTTTTCACCTGATCGACACCAACATCCATATTACCGACTGCATCCTGAGTGCCTGCCTGGATCTTCTTCACCATTTCGGTGATTTCCTGCGTTGAATTGGCAGTGCGTTGAGCCAGTAGCCGCACTTCATCGGCAACAACAGCAAATCCTCGCCCCTGTTCTCCAGCACGTGCAGCCTCGATGGCAGCATTGAGAGCCAGCAGGTTGGTCTGTTCGGCAATGCCCTTGATGACGCTGACGATGCTGGATATTTGCTCCGCATGCTGGTCAAGCTCTGCAATCTGGCTCGCCGATCCCTGCACGGTGTCAGCGATCAGACGCATGCTGGCAAGAGTGTCCTGGATTACGCTGCCACCCTCTGTCGACTGGCGTCCGGATTCGCTGGACAGGGCGTGGGCATCTGCAGCGTTATCTGCCACGTGGTTGATGCTCACTGTCAGCTCTTCAACCGTAGCAGCCATGGACGAAGCAGAATGAGATTGCTCCTGTGCTGATGCAGAGAGCTGAAGCGAGGCGCTTGAAATACTCTGCGATGCGCTCACTAACTGCTCGGCACCGAACTTGATTTGGCTGATCATGGCCCGCAGACGCTCTTGCATGGCAGAGAAAGCCTGCAACAGGTTACTGACCTCATCTCGGCCATCGACAGCAATTACGCTGTCCAGACGACCCTCGGCAATAGCCTTAGCCACTTCAACCGCTTGGCGAATGCGCCCGACGAGTGCATTCGATAACGACCAAGCAACTACCATGGCAAGCACTGCAGCCAATACTCCGCCACCGATCAGGATAGAGAACGCGCTAGCCTTGGCATCACCCATGTCCTGCGCACGTGTCTCCTGAAGACGCTTTTCCGCTTGGCGCAAATCACTGATGATCTTGCGCATAGCGTCCATCTTTGCCTTATCACGACCTGCGCCAATCTGTTCGGCCATAGCAGTTGCCGGCTGACTGCCAGTGTTGATCGCTCGACGCAACGCGAGGTTTTCCTGAACATCGCCTTGCATCCATTGCTGGTAAAGAGTGTTGAGTTGCTCAAGCCTCGCTTGCTGCTCGGGATTATCTCCGGTGCTGTTCTTGATTTGTCCATAGTAGTCACTGAACGCTTTTTCACCCTGCTGCAACGGCTCTAGAAATGCATCCCGTCCAGTCAGGGCATAGCCGCGCATGCCAGTTTCGATGTTTATCAGATTACGCAGCATGGCGTCAGATTGGCCCAAAACTTCATAGCTATGGATGTTACTTTTGACGCTGCTGCTGACCTGATCAAAACCGCGCAGCGCTGACAATACCAGCACCAGAATAATTAACAGGACGACGCCGAAACCGGCATAGAGCTTTTGTGAAATGCTCAGATTGGAAAACATACGAAGGCGGCTCCTAACCGTGGACTGAAGGCTTCACAGACGCTCGCCTTAACGAAGCACAGTGATGGCTAAATAATGCCAAAATGGCATGCCCCCTTCGGACTTTTCTTGTACAAGAAAAGTTCAACGTATAGATATTTTTCTTGCGCGGCCCAACAGGCAGGCCTAACCTCTAGTAGAGAACGCGGGCAGGCAGCAGCGCATGGAGCGATAGCTGGTGAGCAGGAGTTAACGGATTTCATTGCCGTCCATCAAAAGTTAGCGGCGTTCAAAAAAGCAGCTGGCGATGTGGATGACACCAACGATCGACCGAGCCTTATCGGCCCCCTCGAAAGGGCTATGCCGCAATCCGCAAGAGCAGCGCCAATCCCAAGATAATCTCAGTCGCAGTAACGGCCTCTTTCAAGAGTCGTACCCGCCGCGTGACAAGCCGGTGTAACTCTTCGGACAAGGAAATCAGCTCAGACCAACCATTGCCGGTTAAGGAAGGTCGTCCTCCCCTCCCAAGCAGGCGTTACGCGCAGTGGCCTGGCGGTCGTAACGACCGATGGCTTTCTGGCGCCGAAGGAATACAAACCCCGCTACAGACAAGGCAAAGCTGAAAACCATCAAAAAAACCAGCATTCGACCCCTCCTCCACTACGGCACCAAATACGCCTCGCAGCCTTCCGCCGAGCGTTAAACACGCATCTAGCCTCACCCCTCGCCAAACCGCGCACTTATCAAGAAGGCGTGCTGGATACCTGGCCGCCAGAAATCACAGCAAATAAACATGTACACAAGCACACTCTTGTACAACTATAGCGGGCAAGACTTCAATTCCTTGAGCGCGTTGATAAGGGAGAAAGGGCATGACCCGCCTGTTCGCTTCGATTGCCCTGGTGCTCACTCTATCCAGCTGTTCGAGCGTGGATGTAAATCATTATGCAGCTCAACAGCCAAGGTTCGCCCTGGAGGAGTTCTTCGACAAGCCCGTCAAAGCCTGGGGGATATTTCAGAAGCGATCAGGTGAAGTCGCCAAGCGCTTTGAAGTCAACATTGTCAGCCGACGCGAGGGTGATGCCTTGGTGCTCGAAGAACATTTTTTATACAGTGATGGGACTCGGCAGCAGCGTGTGTGGACGCTGACTCCAGACGGTGCGGGGCACTGGCGCGGCAGCGCTAACGATGTGGTGGGTGAGGCAACGGGAGAGCTGGCAGGCAATGCATTCCATTGGCGGTATATCCTCAACCTGCCCGTTGATGATTCGACATATGAAGTGAGCGTTGACGATTGGATGTATCTCATGGACGAGGATACGGTGATAAATCGGTCAAGCATGTCTAAATTTGGCGTGGAGTTCGGCCAAGTGACATTGTTTTTCAGGCACCAGTCTGCGGGGCAGGCAAAATGAATAACTCATTCACTATGGCCTCCCTAGACGATGGTTACCGAGCCTTGGTGATCGGCTCCAGTGGATCACTCGGCTCGGCCTTTTGTGATCAGCTTAAAGCCGATCCTCGCTGCCTGAATGTCCGTGAACTGGGGCGAAAGAGTGTTCCTCTACTCGACCTGGAGAATCCCGAGAGTATTTCCAGAGCAGCCTCAGAATTGGCACATGAAGCGCCATATCAACTGATCATGCATGCTGCAGGCCTGCTCCATCGGGACTCAATCAAACCCGAGAAAAGCTACAGCGCAATTGAAGACGATGCACTCAGAGCCGTTTTCCAAGTTAATACTCTCGGGCCTGCTCTGGTGCTACGTCACTTCTTGCCCTTGCTCGATCGCCAAGGTGCGATGGCTGTTATGTCCGCCAAAGTCGGCAGTATTGGTGATAATCATCTGGGTGGCTGGTACGCCTATCGCGCCTCCAAGGCAGCCCTGAATATGCTGATTAAAACGGCGGCGATCGAACTGGCGCGAACCCGTCCTCAGGCACGGTTGTTGAGCCTGCATCCAGGTACTGTCATCTCAGGGCTGTCACAACCCTTTCGCGGTGCTTCTGCAGCCAGACCAGCAGCCCTTGCCGCACTTGAACTGTTAACACTTATTGACCGCCTGACACCGGATGACTCCGGCAGTTTTTTTGCTTATGACGGCGAACGCTTACCTTGGTAGGCGAGGAGTAAAGGTTGAACTTACAAAAGCTGACCACACTGGCCAACAATGGCGAAATACAAGAACTTGAACTGCTGTCACTGGTAGGCGGGTTTTATCTGGCACAAGTCAGTCTGGATTACGGCCAGTTCATTTTGCTGGACGATGCAGCAAAGCCTATGCACCTTCGCTCCGTAAGCCACCTCCGTGGACTATTACAGGCCGTCCCGCCCTTTCCCTGCGTTCTCGTTCAGCAATGCGCTCATGACGAAATGTGCGGCCAGCGTGAGGAGGTTATCGAGGTGCTACGAACGCCGTTCTCGCTGGCGATGTCTTAGCCGTCCGATACAGCGTAAGCGAAGGTGCCTATCACAGGACATACCCATAGCCCCTACAGACCGATCAACCGTGTTTCTAAGCTCTAGTCATCAGACGGGCAGGAATCACCTAACCGGGCTTGGTCGGATCAGAGCCAGAGCGATATTCGGCAATGGCAATTGATAGGCGTCCCGCTCGTGGCGCGATTGGATGACATATCTCTGACAGGAAATCATATGGCCTTCCCTAGTCAGCGCTTGGCGCTGCTTGAATCAGTTGTTGAACAGTCGTTCGACGCCGTGTTGATCACAGACGCCGATTTTACAAGCGGTGGCCCATTCATCGTATATGTCAATCCACAGTTCTGTGCCATGACCGGGTATTCGACTGACGAGCTCATAGGCCGTTCGCCGCAAATGTTTCAGGGCGCAGAAACTAACCCCGACGTTATTGCTCATCTACGCCAATGTGTGCGCAACGGCCTGTTCTTTGAGGGCTCGACGATCAATTATCGAGCAGACGGCAGCACCTATATCGTCGAATGGCGCATTTCGCCCGTACGCGATGAAAGGGGCACCATTCGCCATTTCGTATCAGTGCAAAGAAACATCAGCCGTCAGATTCAGGTCGAACAGGATAAACATCTGCTAGGACAAGCCCTGAACGCCGCTCTTGAGGCGATCTTTGTCACCGACCGCGACGCCAATGTAGTATTCGCCAATGAGGCCTTCCAAAAACTCACGGGCTACTGCGCCATCGAGATCATCGGCCAAACCCCGCGTATCCTCAGCTCTGGCAAGCATGACGAGCTTTTTTATGCAAGACTCAGTGAGACACTTGATAGCGGCAAGTCAGCGCGCATGCAATTCCTGAACAAGCGCAAGGACGGCACGGTTTTTCATGCCGAATACAGCATTTCACCCTTGTTGAGCCCAGAGGGTGAAGTTACCCACTATGTCAGCATTGTCCAGGATGTCACCGAGCGTCTGGGCCGCGAGCAAAAACTCATAAAAATCGCCCGCAGTGACCCCCTGACAGGCTTATATAATCGGCGCGCAGCTGAGCACGCTCTTGAACGACAAATAAATATGGCGCAGGTCTCGGGTAAATCATTCAGCCTCATTATTGGCGATATTGACCATTTCAAGTCGATTAATGACCAATACGGCCATCCCGCTGGCGACGACGTATTAAAGAACGTCGCCAACATCCTTATCCACCGCATCCGAAAACGCGATATCGCTGTTCGATGGGGCGGGGAAGAATTTGTGGTGCTCGCGCCCGATAGCTCCCTCCAACAGGCATCTGAATTGGCTGAACGCATCCGCAAAGGCGTAGAGAGCCTGGCACTGGAGGGCATTGATTCAGTGACGATCTCTCTAGGCGTAGCAGAACTCGCGAATGGAGAAACTTCAGCAAGCCTTATTCAGCGAGCAGATAGCGCGCTTTATCAGGCAAAGCGCAGCGGTCGCAACCGTATAGCGCATGCAAAGCCATAAGAACTTCAGAGACCTCGTGCCCCAACTCCCCCCATAGCGCCTAAGCGGCGTTAAGCCAGCTTGGTGGCATTGAGGCCGCTACGAGATCTTGTCACGCGAAGGTCAGGCTAGCCTGTTCCAACGCAAGGTGGCCGAACGCAGCAGCCATAGGTCTTGCCACATGATTACGTTTGATCAAAAAGACTCACCAGCATCCAGTTTGGAAAGCAGCTCCTGACCACGCTGCCAGAGCGCTTGCTGCTTTGACTCAGGCATACGGTCGAGATTTTTGTAAGTCATGCCCATGCGTTGATTGCCGCGTAAGAGCTCGCCGTGACGCATCAGAAAATGCCAATAGAGGGCGCTAAAGGGACAGGCGTCATCCGTCGTGCTTTCGCTCACTTTATAGAGGCAGCCACGACAGTAGTCAGACATGCGCTTTATGTACTGACCACTGGCACAGTAGGGTTTTGAGCCGAGAAAACCGCCGTCGGCATGCATCACCATACCCAGTGTATTGGGCAGCTCGACCCAGTCGAACGCATCCATATAGATAGCCAGGTACCACTCGCATATCTGCACCGGCGCGATGCCGGCAAGCAGCGCGAAGTTACCGGTTACCATCAGCCGCTGGATGTGATGAGCGTAGGCGTATTCTAGGCTTTGACCGATCGCCTGGCGCATGCAGTTCATCCTGGTTTCCCCCGTCCAGTAAAACTCTGGAAGCGGCCTCATGTTGCCGAAGAGATTGCCATTGGCATAATCCGGCATCTTCAACCAGTACACACCACGCACGTATTCACGCCATCCAATCAATTGCCGTATAAAGCCTTCGGCAGCGTTGACGGCAATCTTGCCCGACCAGTACGCAGCCACCACATCGCTGCATAACTCGCGTACATCTAACAGGCCGATGTTAAGTGCAGCGCTGATACGAGCATGAAACAGAAAGGGTTCGTCAGTGGCCATCGCATCCTGATAGTCACCGAAAGCGGCCAAGCCAAAGTCCAGAAAGTAATTCCAAAGCGCCTGGGCATCAATGTGAGTCACCGGATAATCAAAACCATCCAGGGATCCATAGTGGCTGGTGAAGTATTGGCCTACCAGTGCGAGTACATCACGTGTAATCGGGTCTGCCGAAAAGCGCGCCGGGTATGGAGCAATCACGCCCTTGGGCAGCGCCTTGCGATTTTCTGCATCGAAGTTCCAGGTGCCTCCAACGGGACTGCCATCAGCATTGATCAACAGCCCCGTCTTACGGCGGATCTCGCGGTAAAAGAACTCCATTCTCAGGTGCTTTTTGCCGCTGGCCCACGCCGAAAAGTCGGTACGGGAACAAAGAAAGCGATCATCGCAATGCCACTGGATCGGTAAACCGCACTCTTTGAGCGATTGCTCAAGACGCCAGTCGCCGCATTCTGTCAGGTGCAGCTCGTCCGGCTGCAGCAACGCATGCCAACGTCTTAACTCGCTCGGTACCGACCCTGTGTTTTGCGGATCATCAAGAGCAACGTACTGCACACGAGTGCCGCGCTGCTCAAGGCCATGTGCGAAATGCCGCATCGCGCTAAAGACCAAAGCTATTTTTTGTGGGTGATGAGGTACATGACTGGCCTCCTCCATCACCTCCACAAGCAGCACTGTGTCGTACTCCGTATTCAGGCCCTTCAGTGAGGACAGATCGAAGGATAATTGGTCACCCAAGACTAGGCAAAGCCGGTGAGTCGTATTCATTAGGCAGCGCACTTGCAAATTAGGAGCCGTAGTCACAGCCCAGAAAGTATTGTCAGATAAGTCTCGTAGATTATCTGTGAGGAGAATCCAATGCGAACTTTCTGGCGTCGCCGCCAATAGGCTGCAACCGACCGAAACGGAGCGATCACTTCTCGCATGGATAACCTCTAGGATCTGGGATCACGCACTGGACAAGCTTTGCGTCCATGCATTCGTGGGTGTAATCAAAGACCCAAGGATCAGCCCACCCATCGGCAGTGAACACCGGCACGCATATCTAGTGAATTGATTTTTTTGCAGCATTAGTCGACTCAAGGAGCTCGTCGCTTTCGCCCATGCCTTGAAGGTGGATGTGTGCAGCAACCATCTTTGATCGTACAAACAAACGCCTCGCGCAACGCCGTACTGATTGCCTGGTCGTCTAGGGTCGTCACTGTCGCAGGTGGGCTGGTCAGCCTCCCCTAGAAGATCGAGTGGAACAGCCAGAAAAGTGCAGCCGACAGCGCCATAGCGGCAGGCAAAGTAAATACCCAGGCCAGCATCAGGTTGCGCACAGTAGCCATTTTCAGTCCGCTCCCATTGGCCGCCATGGCCCCGGCGACGCCCGAAGACAGCACATGGGTGGTGGACACCGGAAGTCCGAAGGCGTCGGCGGCCCCGATGGTTGCCATGGTGACAAGCTCTGCACTCGCACCTTGGGCATAGGTCAGGTGCGCCTTACCGATCCGTTCTCCGACAGTAATGACGATGCGGCGCCAGCCCACCAGAGTGCCAAGGCCCAACGCAATGGCTACTGCGATCTTGACCCAGAACGGAATGAAACGCGTGGCTTCGTCTATCTGACGCTTGAATTCTTTGACGTTGGTACGGGTGTCAGCAGAAAAATCATCCAGGTGCTGGGTGCCGAGCAGGCGGATGCTCTCCGAGGTCAGAAACATATCGTTGCGCACGTTGGTCATGGCTTGAGCCGGGACTTTGGCCAGGGTGCCATAGTTCTTCACCTCTTCAGCAATAATCCCGGTGACTGCAGCAAGTGCAGGCAGCGTGTCGGGGCTAGCTTTGCGGGTACGCACATACTCCATCAATGCCGTGCGCGGATCTTCGACCTTGCGCCCCTGCACGGCCTCGGTCAGCCCCTGATGGGTGACCTGAGCCACGGCGACGAACTGGGTAGTCTGGGTCACTGGTACCGCGCGATCCAGCGCGTACGCCATGGGTAGCGTGCCCACCAGGATCAGCATGATCAGCCCCATGCCCTTTTGCCCGTCGTTGGAACCGTGGGCAAACGACACACCACTACACGTCAGAATCAGCAGACCACGAATCCAGGGCGGTGGTGGGCTGTTGCCTTTGGGTTCCCGGTACAACTCCTTCTGCTTGACCAAGGCCTTCAGCAGAAACAGCAGTCCCGCAGCGCAAACAAACCCTATCAGCGGCGAAAGCAGCAATGCATAGGCCACTTTGGACACCTGCGACCAGTCCACGCTGTCGGCAGCAGAACGCCCTTGAAGCCAGGCATTAGCCAAACCAACGCCCAGAATCGATCCGATCAAAGTATGCGATGAAGGCGCCGGCAGCCCCAGCCACCATGTGCCCAGGTTCCAGATAATGGCCGCGATCAACAAGGCAAAAATCATGGCAAAACCGTTTGCCGATCCAACCTGCAAAATCATGTCGACTGGAAGCAGTGCAATGATGCTGAAGGCGACGGCACCACTGGATGCCAGCACACCGCTGAAGTTACAGAAGCCCGACCAGACCACCGCGACATTGGCCGGCAACGAGTGGGTGTAAATCACCGTGGCCACAGCGTTAGCGGTGTCGTGGAAACCGTTGACGAACTCGAAGCCCAGAGCAATGATCAGCGCAAGACCGAGCAGACCGTAGGGCAACCAGGTAGTAGCGACTGCGCCAGCCTCATCGACATCTTCGAAGATGCCCCAGCCGCTGACAATTACGCCAATGGCAAGCAGGATGACGAATAGGACAATGCTGCGCGGTGTGAGTGCATGATCCAGCTTGGGGCGCGATGGGTGCAGCGATTCTGTGTGAGTGGCTGAATTATTCACGTTGTTTGCTCAGCTCAAGATGAGCCTCCAACGTAGTCAGCACTCATGACGCTTTTCTTACAAAAGACGGTCACCAGTCTGTTAACACTGGCCTTTAGACTGACGGTGCTAAGACAGCTGACGACAGAGGCTTGCCCGCTGCCACTTTTTGGCGAAATACTGCTCCGCGCGAAGGCAGGCAGTCCTGGAAACACATCAATTGTTCCAGGCTTCATTGCCAATTGCAGTCACTAAGCTACTGTCATATGTCAGTTTCGAGACAGTGCATGCGCATCCCATCTTTAATCTGCACGGCATAGGCCGTGATAACCGAGACACGGAGGTTTTAGTGAATTCGTCGCTCGACCAGCTCAGGAACCAGATAAAGAACGCTGAGCCCATCCTGAAAGCCCTTGATGATGAGATGGAAAAAATTCAGTTCGATCCCCTCCTCCAGTCCAGCATCGACGCCGCCAACGCAAAGATCGGGCGGGTTATTGAGACACTTCTCGTAGACTTCAAAGCCAACCCCATTTTGGCGTCACTGGCCGGGGAGCTTAAATCTCAATACCTTGAAGGTATCCAGGAGTAGGTCGCTGCCGCCCAAATGGCCGGTTGAGATCAGTCCAAACCACCCGACCACCTACGTCAGCGCTACGGCGTGTAGTCAGAGCAGGTAGCGTTGGCATCCGGCCTGATTGTTCAAACATACCCACGGCGAAACCTGCCCTCGTCTGACTACTCCTGGCGGACGCTATTTTGTTGTCAAATGACAACTGTGGCGTTGCACTAATCCGTCGCTGAACGAAGAGGAACGCCAGCGTTTGGTGAATGACCTTATGGCTGCGCCTCGGGCAGTAGAAGCGGCAAAGGCTTCAGGTGATCCAGGTGAGCTAAAGGTGGCCGGCGAGTGTTCAGGCTGCCAAGGTAGCGCTTGGGGAGCGAGGCCCAGTCTGGTGGGAGGACGGCGCTCCGGATCTGAACCAGCGCAAGGTGATCGACACGCCCTATGCAGATTGGTACCGAGGCCTCTGATCCTTTAGCTGGAAGAAACCCCGGCCGGCTAACGACTACAAATTCTGGCTATCACTCGGAGCGACGGCTAAGGACTCATTTTAAGGGCTACATTATAGCCCAAGGTCACCGGCAAAGTGCCCGTCAATCACAGCCCCTGAAGCGCGAGAAACGCTGATAAGGTGCCACTGCAACACAACGTACAGATGTTCCCTCATAAGTGCTCTTAACGACACAAAAAACGTCGGATCACTAGGAACCAACTGACCACTCAGATTCAAAGCCTTCTGAAGCGCTTCGACTCCCTCGATACCGATATCCCCAGCATGTAAACGCTCACACGAAGACTGTCCAGGGAGCCGTTTGTAGCTCATTACTGCACTCACAATGATGTCGCGAACGCGTTCCGCAGACATGACTCTCTGCGCGGTTTTCCAGATTTCCGACTTCAATTCGTAATTCATCCTCACCCCAAATCGGACGCACTAATCCGTAGCAGCGCCGTGTTAGCGACAAATTTTTTGTCTTTAGGAATTTCAATTTGTAGCCAAAGAGAAGGCGGCGGCTTTGCCGCCGAAGAACGATCGCCCCTGCCCCATGAGGACGGCCAGTCGCCGTTTGGTCTGTTAATCCCCCAACAGCAAAGCGAAGATCATCAGCCAAGGCCAAAGCAAAACAGCCAACGCAGGCGGTGCGGGATCACCAAAATTTCGCCGCCCGTGAGATCCAAGCTTTTTCCTTTGCCCTCAAATATAAAACTCCGTCGTCGTTTAAATTTTTCAAGGGGGTGGGGGTGAAAGCTTGTCGCAAATATATAAATATTGTCTCTTTTAGGTAAGTTTGTACGCTACTGCCCGGGATATGTCCGACGGCGCGCAGCATTAGGCTGGGCGGAGGTGACGGTGCCGAACGCTCAGGTCTGCTCTCGAAAGCAGTAATCTGGTCGGTACGATCCGAGGGGAATAGCACCGTCCCCAGCCTCTTCGTACAACGACATGACCGCAACCGTGCGAACCAGGCGACCATCTTTGAAGCGACCCTGGCGATCCATGTAGACCCTTCCGATCACACAGGGGAATTCCGCCTCTGGCATCCATAGGTAGGCAGTGATGGGCTCGGCAAATTTGACCGTGGACGCCTTTAAGATAAGCGCTGGCCATTCAATCGCGGTCGCCATCACTACCTCTCTCTTCACGGAGTTCGGAAACGATCACGTAATGGTCAGACGCAGCTACGGCACGTAGTAGTTGAAAGCCACCCTGCGTGGATACGTGCTCTACAGCGGGCGTCGCGACCGTCACGCCGTCACCAGCTCTGCCCGAGCGATCACAGAAAACAGTGGCTGCGTATCTATCCCCCACCCGACCGGCATCCATGAGATAGGCATCGACAAGAACACCCCAGTCATAGGTCATAGCACGCTCGACTTCTGCTGGTAACGGCGCTTGGCCGGCCGCCGTCCGTGCAATGCGTGAGGTGATTTTGGGCGATCCAATCATTCGTTTCAAAACATCGATGCTCATCAGATTTGTATTTCGAACAGGGGATCAAAGCCCGTTTGCTCTCGCGGGTATCCCCGAGGGTTTGAGACGACCCGACAGCCAGCTAGCTCAACATCTACTGCCTGATGCGTATGACCGAATACCCACAGATCTGCCTTTTCGATAAGCCCCGGCCAGTCATTCGTATACGCGGCGTTAAGGTGGCCGTCATGCTTGGTACCCACCACTGCGGGCGATGGTGAGTGATGGGTTATGACGATCGTTTTGCCTTCAAAAGGCTGGGCAAGCTGCTCAGCCAGCCACGCCTTGGCTACATGGTTGCGAGTGACGAGGTCATCGGGTCTAAGGCGTCGGTACCCCGCATCAGCCCGGATGTAGTTGAAGTCGTTCATCCATTGCCAAGCCATTTTGCTCGCGGCGACCTGATCGCCCGTTGAGGAAAAGTCCGTCCATGCCGCGGTGCCCAAGATGCGGGTGCCGTTGATGATGAGGGACTGATTCTCCAGAACGTGTACATGGCTTCCTGCAGCATCTCGCATTTTGCGCAAAGTCCGGTCGATGTGCCCATCGTAGTACTCGTGGTTGCCGCTGATGTAAGCGACCTTGCACCGGAACGTTTCATTGGCCCATTTTACTCCGCGAGCTTTCTTATCGATGTCCCCGGCGAGAATCACCAGGTCGACGTCGGGATCGAGGGCCGGCGGGTCAAAGCGGTGAAATTCGTTATGCAGGTCTGAGTAAATTCGTAGCTTCATCGCTCGGTCACTTATTAGTTTGCTGTGTTTCAAGGTGGTTTAGAGGTTGCACGGTGTGAGTATTTGCTCACCTGTTTGACCACCTCGCCGGCACCGTTAGGGGCTTTGCCGTTTCCGAATACGCTTGATAGTTCATGCGGCCTTTAACGGCTTTGCTTGCGGGGTTCATGGCCCAAATGCCTAATGGCGTACTCCAGAAAATCGTGGGCTCAGTCCGTCCGGTGCCCACTCGCAAACAACGTATGAGCTGCCATTGCTCGTTTCGACGACGTGGTATCCGTGGCTCTCGAACCGTCGACGTAGCAAAGACGTCCGAACAGTCGCCCCATCTCGAAAACGCCCGCGTTGTTCTTGGTAAACCACACCTACCAGGCAGTTGATTTCGTGATCCACACTCGCGCAGCACATGTAAGCGGTGGCCGAAAATTCAAACTGCACGGCTATAGCACGTTGGATGCACGCGGGAATCGAGCTCGACTTGACCTCCGCGGCGGTCTGCAAGCTGTTCAAGGATTTATAGTCTGTAGTTATAGCAATTCACTCTATCTGTCCCAGCGTGATGTCCTGAGTTGATGACCTGTGTTCAATGAACTTCAAAAAACGGCCTGATAGCAGCGTTTTCAAAGTAATGGTGGGCCACCACGAACAACCCGCCCGTGTCGGCCTCCACCACCAGGTACCCGTTGCGGTGAAACCGTCTCACTACTGGCGGCGTATGAGCTGGCAGACCCGGGGGTAAGAGGCTTATGCGATTACAGAAGATCAACCCGGTCATTCGCGGCGGTCGATACAGCGCGCATAAAAGAAACCCCACTACGTCATCCTCTGGTATCGCCGCTTTCGATTTTTTAATCACCGTTGGTAGCCTGTTGAAGGTCAGGTCTCTAATCGTCGATCCGAAGGTTTTGACCATGAATGCCGAAGGGTCTGGGAATGCTGGGTTGTTCACTGGTGGCCCCTCACAAAAATCCAGGCCTCTCGGCACGCGACGCTGCTCTGTTCGCTGCACACCGATTCCGGAGACCACCGCTATCGACTTCGCGCTTTGAGCTCTTCATCCAGTTCCGAGGCCGCCTCTGCAGCTGATTGCCAATACCCGAACGTAACCTCTGCTGGCCTGGTTTCTACAGCTTGCCTAGGGCTGGAGGAGAAAAATCACAATCGACGGTTTAGGGCTAAATTGATATCTGGTAGAGAGATGTCGCCCTGAGCCGCTGCCCTCACCCGCCTGCCTGAACCCACCCTGAGGCAGGTTCAGCCACGTGGGCACGTCGTAACTGTACGACTACTATATACGGTAGAGTGTTACGGCACAACATGGCTACATCCTCGGTTTTGAGGAATGCCTGTGTCGATGAAGGTACCTTTAG
Organism: Pseudomonas sp. Pseusp88; assembly: GCF_047303955.1. Taxonomy (NCBI): domain Bacteria; kingdom Pseudomonadati; phylum Pseudomonadota; class Gammaproteobacteria; order Pseudomonadales; family Pseudomonadaceae; genus Pseudomonas; species Pseudomonas sp. Pseusp88. The sequence continues at coordinate 26,538 of NZ_JBGLYM010000044.1, forward strand.
CCGCGATCCTTCGCGCGCTGCGAGCTCACAAAGGGTTGACCCAGGAGTCAATTCCCGGGGGGAGCAATCGTCAGTACCTAAGTCAGCTTGAGCACGGTAAGTCGAGCCCCACTTTGGACAAGCTGCAGGACTTATCAGAGGCATACGGGGCGTCTCCCCTGTTGCTGGTCGGCGCAGCCACGCTCATCCAGGAAGGCATGACCGTTGATACGCTCGTAGAGAGATTTACAGAACAGATGCGCGAACTGGATGCCGCCGGCACACTCGTAGCAGCTCGGTCAGAGTTGGACGACAATGGGCTACGCAGCAGGCCGGCCGGCCGGGTGATTGATCGAGATCTGAAGGCCTCGATTCAGGAGTGCAAAGCCCAGGGCTTGAGCCAGGCGCAGACGTCTCAGAATCTGGGTGTGAATAAGATGACGGTCAGCCGGTACTGGCGCGAGTCTGAATGATCCTCCCGCTAGCCCTCCCCCAATTCTGTCACTGGGCCTCGCGCACAACCTCGATTTGACCGCGTGTGATCTTATGTACCCGAGGTAGAGAAGCTCGTGTTCAGGTGAACGTCGAAGACAATTCTCGATGTTATGAATAGCCACCACGGCGGTTGGGGCTCATGCTGAGCGCAACGGCATGGTGATGTTGTCTTGTACCTGCGAACGTGGCTGGCCATCGTTGTGAACCATCACTGACCAGATGGAACCGGGTGGAGAGAACGGTTTTTCTCACAAAGAGGGTCGATTTATAACTCTCTCCATGAATTAACGGTGTCGGCCCCATACGCCTCTTTCCAGGCCTTCAGCCGATTGTGATTCGACCCGCGAGTCTCAACAACTTCACCCGTATGGGGATTCCTGTACCGGCGCATCGATTTTGCAGTTGATTTGGTGGCAAAAGCATTTTTACTAATCGACTGGAGAGCTTCGTGAACGCGCTCTGCAGAAGAAATACCGGTGAAAGCGAGGCCTGGTTTTATCAAGCGCAACACATCGCTCGCGCTGAAATTGTAGCGCTCCTTCAAGTTTATAAACTCCTCCGTGAATGCACGATCTTTAGCGAGACCTGGTGTTTCTTCAAGCTTGGTCAACTGACTTTTAAGAGAGAAGTACTCATTAAGGTTTGTCATTTTGTAATCCTCACCCTTCAAAACACGCATTTGTATCAATTCCTACATTCCAGAGTCAGCCACATCATTCTGGCTCAAGCTTTTTTCAAATCAGCTTTCGCAGCTCCGAACCTTCCTCGGACTCATAGACATTCACAATTTCGATCAGTCTCAGAGCCTCCTCATCGCTATAACCATAACGCTGAATCAACTGGTCAAGTTCCTTGCTGAACTCAAGATCGAGCTGATAATTTGAGTCGCTGGCCTCGAGACGATTTGTCTCGTCCGTCAGCCTCGTCAGCAAATGCTGAAGCTCTCGAATCTCTACGTAGGTATGGGGTCGGCTCATGGTTCCGTACCTGGTTTGGGGGCAGTTAGAGTGTAGTCCAACCCTTACGTGTGTTAAAGGGGTTCAAAGACGTTTGGTAGGAATGTCGCAAAGCGCCACGCTGGGCCACGTCTGGCGCTAATCGATACCTGTCCTGAGGGCTCAACGCTCTTCCGGACAACGAACAAGCATACTGATTCAGTCGTCTTTCATCATTCTGGAGTTTCCAAGGGCACGCTCCATTATGTCTTTCATTTGAGCGATTTAGCTCATTGGATCGGTTTCTGAAACAATGATGAAGGTCATGTTCGTTTGCGAAAACCGGTGCCATCATGTGCCTAGGTACCATACCGAAATCGACATATGTCAATTTACCTTAAACCTTTCCATCCCAGCGTTTAGAGGAGCTGCGAACGCGCGCAGGGAGATTTAGCTACCAATTTACCGATAAAACGTGCTTGGCCTGCGCGCTCGAGGTACCTTTTTTACACAGCGCCACTAGAACCCTCCTACACCCTAACCTGCCTCTGGATGGCTCTATCTCGGGCATCACAAGGAATTGTAGATTAAGCATAAATTGACGTCATGCCATTTTCGTCCGTCTACGACCTACCGTCCGAGGAGCATTGTTGGTCACCGACATGGCCTGATACCCAAAGCACTGGCGCCGCAGCTTTGACCTGTCTGACGCGCTACGAAATTGCATGCGCCGTGCGCCATGTTCCTTTCCCACAGCTCGAAACGCTGAGCGGCATCACCCGCCACTGCGGGCATTTGGATCTTAGGCACTGACTCAGTTGGCACTCCTCCTAAATCACTGCAGGCGGCTCAACGCAAAGGAACGGTAAGAAATTTTGATTGGAAAATACGCCGCTCAACTCACAACGACATTCCATCGATACTATCCAACTACTGTGTCTTGAGCAGCCATTCCACGTGAATCAAATCCTCTTCAGAAAGGTTACACTGTGCGCTCTCCCACATTGCAACACAGTGGTAGTCCTGAAAGCACCGCGCTAATGTTTTGATCTGAGCGCGATCACTGGGGAATGGACTATCGGTGAACGTAAGCACACTTTTGAGGAAGCCGTGTTCACGTGGCCCAATCAATTCGAATGCACACCCGACAAGTAAATACGCCATCGCTAGCGACTTAGGAGACCCAGTTTCTATGTTTGCCACCAGTTGATAGACTGTTGGTTTTTCGTACAACATAGCATTCACCTTCGAACCTTTCTCCGAACTGAAGAACCACCGCGCGATACCCCCATCACTATTAGAATTAGGTTGATAGAGGAAATAACCCAGTAGGAAGTACAGGGCGTACTTAGAGGGCTGAGTGGCGGTTGGCTGAGTTGGCGAATTTTCAACCCAGTTCTGTATGCGGCCCACAATTCGACAGATCCCGCACTCTGAAGATACCTCCTGAAAGCCACGTGCGCTTCGGCTGATCATTCCGGTGCCGTGATCGAAGGCTTCGCGCTGAGTATGCTGGGAGTACGCAAGCCAGGATCCGGTCAGTTCGCTGAGACTGCTCCTGTCAAGGCGCTGCAGCAAAACGGGGTGGCGATGATAAGTGCAGACGGCTGCCCCACGTTTTCGCCACGCTCGCCGCAGCGCGGGCGCTCTAAATGCGGCCACATCGTCGGCAATGCACTGAGCACAGTATTTACGGTTCTCGCGAGGATGTGTGGCATCACCTGGCAGCAAAAACTGGATGGGTATTCGATGCTGCATCTGCGCTGGAAATACGTCTAGAAAGGCCGGGGATTGATAGAGAGTGTCATGCTCAAGCCTGACTCGTCCTGTACTATTACCATGGCCCGCGGAGCCTAGTAGCACTGCTGGATCCCAGAGCAGCTGCTCGGCAACGCCTTCATCGGACAGCTCGATCTCCCTCTCCCAGGCCAACCTTGCAGAGGTGGGTAGAGCGGCGAAATCTGGTGTGCGACCTGCATGCGGGAGCAGTTGACGCGAATAGGAGTCGTAGGACTGCTCACGACCCTGAGTTAGTTCTGTACACCACCGCAGAAAATCGTCATGAATGGTTGTGATCGTTGGCGAGCATGCATTCCGCGACAGCCAGGAGCCCAAGGTCTCGTCAGCGATCGGTTTCAAGTACGTTTCGAATCCTCGCCCAGATGTCGCCCGGGGTTTAGGTGCGTGAGCACATCGCGCATCAGCAAGCTGGGAATCTTGCGGCTTCAAAGAGCGAGCATCGAGTTCAACGTTATTAGCTCTGCGTACATCTGCAACTCCGGCACCCCCGGTCACCTCTTTATGAAGGAGAGGTACTTTTTCGAGCGCTTTTCCTGTCCCTGCCCCTGCCTCGGCGTTGAACACCGTTAAGGCCTTAAAGCTTCCGAGAGCAGAGACAGTTTTGCCTACAAGCCCCTTCGTGTGCGCATTAAGCTCGCAGAGATCGATACCTTGAGGCGTCACGAACTCGGGAAATCGGATGGGAATGCTCACAGGCCTCATCATTCTGATGAAGTCGCTTTCGACGTCCATTGCTCCTTGCTGGAGTGGGCCGGGTATGGCCGACGGACTATCCGGGGGAATTAGGTAGGTAGGGATCCTGGACAGGGCCAGTGCTTTCAGCGTCTCGGCAACGAAGTGTTGATACGCCTCACCGCACTCCATAGCCTTCAGATCCAGGAACACGACCTCGATCCCCATATCGAGAGCCCTTAACCCCACTTCCGTTAATCCGACATGCGTACCACAGAGCACAATGTCGTAGCCGTACGGAGGCTTTAGGAGATAGGACAGCACTTGATAAATCAAATGGTGCTTCTGCTGGTGCTTGCTGAAGAAATCGTGCCCATCCTCAAAGACGATCGCCTGATACTGCCTCAAATGAAGGGCCGCGACGTAAGGTCGGCTACCCGGCCGGGGGGAGTGGATCTCAGCAGAGTAAATGGGCAATCCTAGCGACCTCAGGAGATGGGTCATGAACACGAAATCGGTATTCATGGCCATCCTCGGCACCAATGCTGAACGCATGCCGTCGCGGGCTAGCAGTTGGTGAAGGCGTGAGGCGAAAGCGCTTGCCCCAGCGCCCGCCTCACCTCTCACTATGATCACCGTTCCTTCTGCCTTACGGCGCTGTCTTATAAGAGTCAGAGCACGATGCAACGGCGGCTCATTGGCTGAACTGCATACCCATCCATGCCACACGGATTCAGTCATCACCGAACGTGGGCAGCAGCATGCTGCGACTCAGGCTGATCAGCTCTTTATCGATCCGTTCCTCCTCCGACTGAATTGCGAGTTTCGCAGAGGCGACCAACACCTTCACGATCTCTCGCGTGCTCCCATTACACCCATTTACCAGATCGGCCTGGATTACCTTGGTATCCAAAACAGAGACCTTCCTGAGCGGCATAAATTTCACGAAAGCCTTCAAGAAGCGCGAGAACTCCACGCTGTCGGCCTGCCACGCGGGCATCTCCCAGAGTCCGAAGCGAGAGCGACATTGCGGATCTACAGCCAGGTGGGTTTTGAGTTCGTCAGTCCCGACGACAACCACATTCAATCCCACGTCACGGTTCGCCATACCGCGCAGATAGGTGTAATTGGACTGAATGAGCATGTGCCTTGCTCCGACCAGCGCGTTTGCCTCATCGAGGATGCAAACCGCTGCCTGCATTTGCTCCAGCCTCTCCTTCGCGCGCTTCACACCATTGGGATTGCTCATCGCCTTCACTTTCTCCGGGAAGCCTATTTTGCTCAGAAAAACTTCCTGGAGATCGATGTGCCGACCACAGGTGGCCAAGTCGATGCGGATAATGCGAGTGGCGTCAGGGGTGTTAAACATCGCCTCTGCACGTTCTACCATCGTTGTCTTGCCAATGCCGCTGAGTCCGATTAGCCCAAGGCAGGAGCGACTACCGATATGCTGAAGCTCGATCATCCGCGCGATCACATCAAGGAAAGACTTGGTGCTGCTAGTCTTGATCCAGACAGGCATGTCGCAGTACGCAATACGAGCCACGTTATCCATGAGGGCGATCTGCTGGACTTTAGGGGCCAAATGAGACAAGTCCATAGTTATTCTCCCTCGAACTCTTCGACGGTTACCGAGAAATCACGCAGCTGGTACGTGACATTTTTGGCTTTCTTGACGTGGTGCTTGAGCAGCGGATCAAACTTGTCAGCAGCAATGATTTCACGCTGTTTGCGCATCGCAGGACTGGGAAGTGCGAGCGCGTTGCTGAGCATTTTGGTGCGAGCGAGGAACGCCCTGATGGCCCGTTCTCCCATCTTCCCTGCCTTTTTCCCTGCTTGGGACAGTGACTTGATTACACGCTCCCGGGCGGCAAGAGTTCCAGTGGTTTGCTCACGCGCAGGCACTTGAATCCACTCGCCCTCAATACGAACGAGGATGGAGGACAGGTTGACCGGGTCGTACTTCACGCGTACCCGCTTGCCGACAAGGGGCCGCAAGACATCTTTCGAATAGCGGAAACCATTGACTTTGAGCCCCGTCCTGGTAACGGTGGGGTTCTTCTCTGGCATGACCTCGATGATGAAGTTCTTGGGGTTGTGGACATGCCGGGGAATGATGGGCGCTCCATCTTTGTCGGTCATGGCCTCGAGCCAACGCTCACGCGGCGTTTTCTTATCTGCTCCTCTGGTGTCGTGATACTCGCAAACGGAAAGCGTGAAGTATTTGATGAACTCATCAAGCGTCATCGCATGATGCTTCTCAGGGTCATAGTCCCTGTCCTTCCGAGTCCTCGAAGCCGTCCCGCCGGGCAGCATCTGGACTGCACCGATGTTCAAAGTGCCCAAAACTCGTTCACAGATACCGCCGTCCTGTTTCTGGCTCCTGAGCCGGTGTTTGATACCCTCCAAAACACAGGCAGCTTCGAGATTGCCCGACTTGAACTCGCGAGCGTTATCAGTCAGCAGTTCGTCAAAAAGCCCATAGAACTCGTACTCGTGATCCTCGAGACCCAGCTTCTTCATGAAGCCTTCCTTAGGCATCACAGCGTGCTTGAGAGCATGAGCCACGCTGCATAGGCTGGGAGAGCGAATGCCGATGTAGAAGCCGAGGATCACCTTGGTCTTGGCGCATATTGCCAAGGTGATCCAAGGGCGGCCAATGGACTTGTCTGGCTCCTCAGTGCTAGACAGGAAGACGTCCGCGACGGTGTGATCCATCTGGACTTGCTCAAGCGCACGACTGAAACCACGGAAACCATCCCTGAGCTGGAAATTGTCATCAGCAAAGTCTTTGCCACGCACAGGAACCGCTTTTTCGTATTCGGACAGCTTGTTCATGCGGTCGCAGATGGTCTCGTAAGAAGGCACTTCGGTAATTTGCAGCTCATGGCAGACCGCTTGAACCCCCTTCCATACAGTGCGGTATGAAGCACCCTGGCCGCGATACAACCAAAACTGATCAGCGATGATCTTTTCCATCTCGGGAGAAAGGGTCGTTGCGCCTTGCTTACGCCCACGCTTCTTGGTAAGCAAACCGATGTGGCCAATCTCGGGGTTGTAGTTGCGACGCACCTCATAGTAACGAGGACGACTGAGCCCGCATTCCTTGGCGGCTTGCTCAGCGGAAATCTCTTTTTTGAGCTCCCGCTCAATGATGTTGTACCGGTCGTGCGCTTGCTCCATCTGCTTGGTAGTGAAGCCTTCAATCAGGATCAGCGACCGCTTTGCTTCTTTTTCGGCGATTTTGGCAGTTGCAGCCTGATTGAGCGTCTGGTGATCGACTTGCTCGACGTCACCGGCGCTAACTGAACATACATTATTGTTGCGCACACATCTGATGTGCAGTTTTCTGCTGGTCTGGTCAATGCCCTCGACCACCCAAAGATCCTTCTGATAGCTAACGATTTGAGTACTGCCGTCTGGTGCTGCGAAAGAGTTCATGGCGAATACCTCTGATCAGTGACGATGGACAGAACCTTCCTCAACGTTTCTCAGCCTTCATAGAGCCTTCTTCAGGCGCTAAACTGGAAACGTGATGAGGTACGCTCGGTGAAACCGGCGTTAGGCGCCGCGCGAATGGTTTAAGTCTTGGACTGTGAATCCTGTTGTGTTGGACATAGAAATCTCAAGTGTATGAAACCGAGAGACGGTTTATTTGACCTGTCCTACTTGCGATCGGTTGGTCAGTTGGTCGGCTGTTGTCTGTTGGCTAACCAACTATTGGCTCGCTGGCTGATTAGTCCGGCCGCGAGTTTTTCGCTCGCGGCTTTTTCGAGAAGCTGGGCTTCTGGCGTTCGAATATCTCAACTACAGCACTAGGCCTAACACCCCTGACTGACCACAACGCTCCGGGTCAGCTCAGGTGCTCGCGATGCTTACGCCGATGCTTCTTCACTTCCAGGCTGGCGGGACTAAGCTCCTGGCTGTACTTACGGCGAGCCTCGTAATAACAGGGACGGCTAAGCCCACATTCCTCTGCAGCTTCCTGAGCGGTAATTTCCCCACTGAGCTCCCTGACGATAATCCTGCACATGTCTTGTGCATTCTTCATTTGCTCAGGGGTAAACCCGTTAACCAGAATCAACGAGCGCGACACCTCCTTCGCTGCGATGTTGGCGACTGCGTCCTGAATCAGGGCCTGATGATCAACGACCGTCACAACGGCAGTACAAAGCGAAATACACCTTATTGTTGCGAACATTTCTGAGGTGTAGCTGCTTGGCAGTTTCGTTGATCCCCTCTACGAACCAAATATCATCGTTGTAGACAACAACCTTGGCCTCTTCACCCGACACACTGTAAATGTTCATGGCGAAACCTCCGATTAGTGGCGGACGGCCTTCTGAAAGTACCGTCCAGCTATTTTAACTCTTTACTACTCCAGTAGTATTTACTTATAGTCTCTTCGGAGGAGCTTCTAGCGATACCGAAGAACTTCTTGGCACAACAAAACATCCAGGCGATCGGCAGTGCTGCTGTACGAAGGCGACTTGATATTCAACAGAGAGCACTCTTGGCGAACTGCGTACCACGCATCTCTCTTTTTCGTGGAGCCCTTGAGACACTTGCTCCTGAATACTCCAGCGATGATACTCTCAACTTCCGAGCACAGCCGAGACTTCCGTCGAGCGCATTCAACCATCTGGATGCGCATCTCAGGAGTGATCCCTTCGATGTTAAGTTCGTGAGGCCATGGCTCCTTCAATTCAGCACTTAGCTGACTGAGCTCGTGCTTTTCGAATCCGCTTAAGGCGTAAGAGCCAAGGCCTTCGGAAAGTTGATTACGGGAGCCGTCTCCTAAGCACTCAATCACCATGCTATAAGCGGCAATGGTAACTGCAAAGCCAACTATCAAACGGTCAGAGCTCACTAACGTGACCACCTGCGGATGAACGCCTGGGATTCGCGATGTGGCGTTCGCAGCAATGGGTTGCTCGCTTATACCGCTCACCGCTTTGACGGTTTGGTTTGAGAGTGTACCGCCGGGTGAGGATCGCAGTTGTCGGCTACATGAGCCGCGCATGCTTTGTAGGCTTTGTAGGCTTTGTAGGCTTTGTAGGCTTTGTAGGCTTTGTAGGCTTTGTAGGCTTTGTGGGCCGTTGGTAGCCTGAGGAGCAGGCACGGTAGGAGTGAGATCGTGTTGGCCTTTGTCCGACTTTGGCGAACCAGGCTCGATTGGCTTGCGCATCATTTGCCTCCAGTCCCGCTTTTCAAACGGATGGGGAAATGGTTAAGCGATGGGGGCTAGTAGGATCGTCTCCATCACCACCTGCTGCAGGCCAGTCTATGAGATCCAAATGTAGAGTTCCAAATTTGCCAAGCAGCTTCTGAGGTGTAGCACCGCAAATTCAAAGCGCAAGAGATTTTTTTCTTCTTTCAAAGATTTAATTTTAAAATCAATTGGTTAAGTCGATTAAAATGCTTTTTCCGTCCATTTTAAAAGAAGAAAAAACACTCTATTTTTTCTTGTTTAAAGCGACGTATGGCTGGG
>NZ_JBGLYM010000045.1:0-35897 GCF_047303955.1 Pseudomonas sp. Pseusp88
CCCCCCCCCCCCCCCCCCCCCCCCCCCCCCCACTTTTTTTTTTAATTATACGCCCACAAACTATTTCTACAATATATATCTATTCGGCAGAGTCTCCGGCGCGAGCGTCTGGGAGCTGGCGAGCGGGCCCAAACTGGCTGACTATGCCCACGCTGACTGGCAGGCGGGAGACAGGGTTGCGTTCTATTGGGTCGCTGCGCCTCTGGATCCGGACAGACTGCCAACCCCGACGGGTTTCGTCGGTGTTTCAGGCCCTGTCGCCCCCGAGGTGACTTACCCACTGTCTACCCTACAGCTCTCGGAAGACAAGGACTATTACGCCGTTTACATGTTGCTGGACAAGGCTGGAAATCGCAGCCCTCTGTCTGATTTTGTCAGGGTGGATGTTGCCTTGGGGCCGATGCCCGACGGTTTGCAGCTTCCGGTAGTCCCCCTGGCGGTGGCGGATGGGGAGATCAACCAGCCCGATGCGTTGGTTGGCGTGTATGTGGAAATTCCGTCCTTTAACAACTTCAAGCCAAGGGACCGTATCGAAGTCACCTGGGGAACCAAAGTACTGGATACCGAGGAGATTGGTGTCTCTCCGACTTTTCCATTCCCGATCAGGGTTCCGTCGCCGGTATTGGTTGGCCAATATGATTTGCAGGTCGGAGGCGCGCAACCGACCAACGTGAGCTATCGGATATTGCGGGGCTCAGTGGGGTCGGCTGAGCAGGCGATCACGATCGACGTGGATTTGTCGTACGTTGGCCCGGATAATCCAGACTGGCCAGATCCGACCAATCCTTCACTGCCAACGCCTGAGGTGTATGGCAAAAACTCCAACACTCTCAATGTCCTTACGCGTGCGGACGCCGGTCAAGTTGCCGAACTCAAATTCGACTTATACGGCCCCTTGGAAGAGGACGAAGTCATCGACTTCTATTGGGGGAGCCAGTTAGTCACTGAGGCCCGATACATCGTGACGGATACCGACAATCCAGGTGACCCGATAACCAGGGAGATCCCCTGGGATCGCATCAGGGATGAAGGCAATAACCCGGCATTGCCGGTCTACTACAGCATCCACGCTCCCGGTTCCGAGAACGAGCAGCACTGCGTGCCCATCAGTGTTGACGTGGATGTCATTACCGTGGTGCCGGACGCTCCGGACTTTCAGGGGCGTAACCCTACCACTAACTGGCTGACCTGTGTGTCGCTGTACGCGGATCCGGACAACCCCGCCCCTGGTGAGCCAGGAATACGCGTCACAGTCCCGGATCTTTCAATGCACCTTAAGGCAGGCGATACGGTCAAGGTGACCTGGACCCCGTTATCCGGGCGCACAGGAGAGACCCCGATTGTGCCAGCCATAAAGTCGGACGACATAATCCTGGATGCTACAACAGTGAAGGGCTTCACGTGGTTGGTTCAGCCGTACGTTGATCATATCCTGCCCACCTACGATCCGGAGGGTCCTGGGGGGAGCAACGGGCGAGGCCGGATCCAATATGAGTTCTTCAACGGTACTGAAACTCTTCAGTCAGGCATTACCGAGGAAGTAGTTGCGGTGTACAACGCGGGCGGCTCGTGCCCGATTCCGCCTAAGCCCTGACGCTTGATATCAACAGGGTTACAGATCGTGATATCTGTAGCCCTGTTGTGTAAAGCAAATGAGCGGATAGTCGGGTTGGTTTAGTTCTGTTGGCGATATCATACGAACTGGCTATTGCCAAATAGTCCAGGGGGCATGTGGTGGCCGTGTTCAGTCTTGGCTAGTGTGTTTGGTACTAAATATTTATTGTGAGACCAATCCTTCATAAGCTTAGGAATGTTCCTACACGGCGTCTGCCGTGGTTCATGTAGTCTCCCTGCCTGGCGAGGACGGGCGTTGGACTATGGCTTAAAACACACCCGTCTTTTCATTTCAATATCGATACTCAAGGTGTGCAATGTTCATGAGGGCTCCATTTGATCTTAACTCCACCAACAGATGGTTAAAGGCCACTGTGCTTATGCCGGTGTTGTGTTTTAACGGCTATGTCTGGGCAATCCCTGTTCCTGATCGGCTGGAGATCGACGAATCGACACAGTTGCAGGATTATCGAATTGCGGGAACGGGTGAGTTAATCTCCAATGGCGCGACTACTTTACAAATAACGACGTTAGCCGGTGCCAAACTGACGTTGAATAACACAACGACGACCGCGACAGGCAGCAACAATGCAGCCATTGATTTGGTCGATGCCGTAGCGACTATCAACGGCAGCACAATTCGCGCCGATGACGTCGGTATGAAATTGGGCAGTACGCTCAATACCGGACCGGGGGCGACCGCCAGTGTTATAGCAAGCAGTATTACCGGTGGCACGACTGGCATCAGTGTGGGCTCGCGTGGCAATTTGCTCCTGCAAAACACTACAGTGACAGGCACTGATAGCGGTAGCCGGGGCATTGTGGTCTTCGATGCCTCGGTCGCCGCCGTCGGCAGTTCCATCACCGGTCAGCAAAATGGCCTCTGGATGCGGGCCGGGCCGGCAGGCAGGCTGCCTCCGCAGGTCTCGCTCGATTCCACCCATGTCGAAGGTATCGACGGGGCCGCCATTTCAATTGGCGCGGGCGCGAATAACCCAACCACCGCCAACCTGAACATCAGCAACGGTACAACCCTGAAAGGGGGCAACGGCAACATCATCGAGCTGACGGGCAATTCGACAGGCAATATCAATGTCGGCGCCAGTCACCTGGCAGGCAATATCCAGATCGAATCCGGCAGCACTGCCAATCTGGACTTCAATCAAGGCAGCCTGACCGGCGACATCGTTGCCCAGGCTGGCGGCACCGCCAATGTCGCTCTGAATAACTCACTGTTCACCGGCCGGTTGCTTAACACCAGCAGTGTGGCCCTGAATAATGGTTCGCAGTGGGTGATGGTGGATAATGGCCGTGTTACAAATCTGGCCATGAACGGCAGCTCGGTCAAGTTCGGTGATCCGGGGGCGTTTTATCGCTTGTCGGTAGAAAACCTCTCGGGCAACGGCACCTTTATCATGGATACGGACTTCGCCGGTGCGCGTACTGACTTTCTCGATATCACCGGTACCGCCACCGGCAACCATTCGTTGCTGATCGGCAGCACCGGTACCGATCCAGTCAGTGATACGAGTCTGCATGTGGTCCATGCCGCCGCAGGCGATGCCAGTTTCTCCCTGCTCGGCGGGGCAGTGGATCGGGGCACCTGGTCCTATGATCTGGTCAAGCAGGGCGATAACGACTGGTATCTGGATTCTTCTACCAGGACCATCAGCCCTGGCACCCGCACGGTCCTGGCATTGTTCAATACCGCGCCCACAGTGTGGTACGGCGAGTTGAGCAGCCTGCGTTCGCGCATGGGCGAGTTGCGTCTCAATGGTGAGCGTTCCGGCGGCTGGATGCGCACCTACGGCAATAAATTCAATGTCGCCGATGCCGCCGGTTTTGGTTACAAACAGGTTCAGCAGGGCCTGTCCCTGGGCGCCGACGGCAAGCTGCCGGTGGGTGACGGACAATGGCTGGCCGGGGTCATGGCCGGGCAGAGCAAGTCCGACCTGGATCTGGATCGTGGCACCAATGGCAAGGTCGACAGTTATTATGTAGGCGCCTACAGCACCTGGCTGGACGCCGACAGCGGTTACTACTTTGACGGTGTACTCAAGTTCAACCGCTTCCAGAACAAGGCCAAGGTCAACCTCAGCGACGGCACCCGGACCAAAGGCAACTACAACAACTCGGGTGTCGGAGCATCCCTGGAGTTTGGTCGTCATATCAAGCTGGACAATGACTATTACGTCGAGCCTTACACTCAATTGGCAGGCGTGGTCATCGAAGGCAAGGATTACCAGCTGGACAACGGCATGCGCGCCGACGGTGATCGTACCCGCTCGCTGCTGGGCAAGGCCGGTGCCACCGTCGGGCGTAACTTCGATCTGGGCAAAGGCCGCACCGTGCAGCCATACGTGCGTGCGGCAGTGGTGCACGAGTTCGCCAAGAACAATGACGTGCAGGTCAATGACAACGTGTTCCATAACGATCTGTCGGGATCCCGGGGCGAACTGGGTACGGGGATCGCTGTGGCACTGTCTGACAAGTTCGAAGTTCATGCCGACTTTGAATACAGCAATGGCGACAAGATAGAACAGCCTTGGGGAGCCAATATAGGCGTTCGTTATAACTGGTAACAGTCGGCGGGCAAAAAAAAGGGAAGTACTAGTAGTTCTGCTAGTACCTCCCTAATCATAAGCAGTGTTTACTGTAAAGACAGCACCCGACGCAATATCGGGTGTTTAACCGTTTTTGAATGGAGCGTGATCCATGACGTGGCTATCCAGAATGATGGGGTGGGCCAGTGCGTCCGTAGACGATGACAGTGCGTTACTTCCACCTCCCGAGATCAATGCACTACTTCCCGACATTCCCGACGGTGAACACAACCTGTTACCGCGTAGCGCCTGGCTGGCACCGTTGCCGGTCAATATTCCAATGTGGCAGAACTCCAACCCGTCTCCTGCCTCGCCAGAGGAACTTTGGGTGTATTGGGGGAACGATGAGATAGAACATAAGGTCCTTACTCAGCCGGTAACACCGGGCGATCGCACTATCACGGTTTCACAGATAAAACTTAGCGAAGGTTCCCACGAGCTGAGATATGGCGTCAGGACATCCAACGGTGAGTACGCGGATTCTGAGTTGCTGACCATCACTGTCGATAAGACACCGCCATTTCTGGTCAACGAGGGGCCGCTGGGATTTCCACCGACGGTTGTCAATGGCGGAGTGACCGAGCAATACCTCAAGGATAACAACGACGAAGTCCTTGCCGAAGTTCCCGATTATCTTTTACCCAAACCGGGCGATGTGCTGACCTGGTATTGGAGTACCAGCCCGACCGGCTCCGACATTGCCGGGAGCAAGACTCTGGTATTGGCGGATATTGGCCAACCGATAAAGCTCAGCTTTGCGGGACAACTGATTCGTGACAGTGGTGATGGCGCTCGCTACGGGTTTTACCGGGTCGAGGACCGCTCGGGCAACGACAGCCCGAGGTCTCTGGCTGTTCAGTTGCAGGTCTCCGCCCAACCCATCCCGCGTGTATCGTCGAAAACGATGGACGGATTTATCTGGATTTGCGCGACAGTGACAACTTCCGATTGACCTTTGGTCCATCGGAGCAGGAACAACAGCAGGGCGGGAGTTTTTTCAGGGCGTTATTCAACGCCTTGCCGCCTGAAGAACGCATTTGGGTATTGGGGCGTATCGAGCGCGGTATCGGGACATTCATGCCGCCGCAGTCCTTCGAACTTCGAACACAGGCCAATCCTCGGAGTTCCAGTGAGTCTCATGCTGACGGCCATGGCGACGGTGCGGTGCTGGTTCTTATGAGCACGGTCGACAGCAGGGCCGGCGGGACGCCCCCTGATGATTATCCGTATTTAATTCCGGACGATTCCGGGCAGGATTATTCCGCCGCGGTCTTGTTTGAACGAGAGCAAGCCAGCGTCGGGATACTGGTGGAAGGGGTCGCGGCTATTATCCAGAGTCATGATTTTGTATATGTCTACGACGATCGTGGGCACTTGGCCTCGGCGACAGAAACGGCTGGCCGGATTACGATTCCCGCATGGCAATACTGGACGACCCCCATTCCAACCCTTGATTCGACATTCATCATAATAAAGGTTGAATTGAGTGCTTTTACATTGCCAGTAACGGACGCTCATCCTTTCGTCATTAGATGGGACGCCAGTCATGCTTCGGCCGTTATGGACTGGCAAACGAGGGGCGAGGTAACCAGTGTTTTTTCAACGGAAGGGAAGGCGCCTGTCACCTGTACCGTCGCTTAAGCGTATTTACCGATCAGGGCAACCCGATGTTGGCGGTGCGCAGGGTCGATATACGCACGCAACTTGAGGATACCGGCAGCGGTCAAGCAGAAAAAAAGGGCGCGATGCTGTTATTCGTGACCACTGCACATGGGATGACAGGCGCATTTCCGGGCAACGAAGGGGAAATCAGATATTTGATTCCCAACGATGCGCAACCGGTTTATTCGGCGACCTCGCTGTTTTCCCAACCTGTGCTGTACCGGGCGGCATTCGGCAATGCGGTGCTGCAGTTGCTGGAGGGCGCCGAATTTGAATTCGTCAACGAACCCGCCGAACCGCTGCGCAAGATGATCGCCCGTGCCGGCAGCTTTCAGGTGTCTGCCGGCGATTATCGGGGCACTCAATACGAGTTTCGGTCCGAGCCGTTCACTGTTTCGGCGGGCAGCGGCCAGCAGCCCTTGACTGTCACCTTCGAGTCGGCCCGGGCGAGCCAGAGCTGGCAGTTCCCCTGCACGGTGACGTTCAGCTACAGAGCCGTGGGCGGTGCGCAATGACAGCCTCAGCGGGCAAGCGCGATCAGCCTGGATGCTGGTTATCCAGAGCAGGGGCGTGGGGTTGAACGTCAGGCCCAAGGCGGACGACAACCCGGTGGCAGGGCAAATCCAGCTGGAGGCGTCGGTCAACGGCATCGTTCAGTCCGACACGCAATGGCGCCTTGGCGCCGACAGTCCTGGGGAAATCACCGCCGATGGCCTCTATATCAGCGATCCGCTGGCGCCCCAGCGTTTTGTCCTGGTTCTGGCTGAGGTGGACCTCCCGGTCTTCGGCCGCTTCGATGGCTATTTAATCCTGCCGCTGCCATTGGATGCATTCCCTGATGTGCTGGCGGCACTGGCCAATAAATGAGGGGGCAGCCGCTGTGCTGCCCGGAGGAGTAATACCATGGCAAATTTAAATACCTTACTGGAGCGCATGCGTCAGGGCTCCGTCACCCAGGGCTGGGGTGCCGTTGCGGCGTTCAGCCGCAGCAAACTTAACCATTTGCTTGAGCAGCAGTTTATAGAGCGCTTCCAGCACCTGTCCTTTTTCCCGTTCTTCACGGGTGAGGTGGCGCTGGATGACCGGCGGACCGAGGTTGCCCGCCTGAGCCGTATCGAGCTGGGCGCCCCGTTGCTGTCGTTCATCACGGCATCGATGCAGAATTCCCGGGCCCTGTTGACGATGAATATAGTTTCCGGCTCTTACATCGTTGAGCATCAAAGCGCAGGTGTTTCGACGGAGATTGCCTCGGTGTTGACCATCACCGAGCCGATGGGTTTCCGGCTGGAAATGGAGATCGATCTGTCCATGGTGGTGGGAGAAATCGACCGTCGGGGCAAGGTACACATGGACCTGGCCAACGCGGTGAATTTTCGGTGCAACCTGGCGGACCCGGATACCGATACGCCAGCCAACCGGCGCCTGGCAGATTTCTTCGAAGAGGAGTTCGGGAAGCTGTCGCCCGATCGCAGCGTCTTTCAGTTGGGCATGCTCGACTTCAAAACCTACAACGAGCTGTCGCCTGCCCGTTTTCGGGTACTGACCCAGGCGGCACCCGGTGCCAAGGTCAAGGGCGCAAAGAACTACGCTGATGGCGCTGTGGTGGTGTTTATCCGCCTGCGCGCCAACACTGGCGACGGAAACTTTCCCCCCGCCGGTGACTTCCCGTTCCTGATCCCGAACGATCAACTTAATGGCGTCGATAAATACTCGGCTTCCCTCGTCCTCAGCGACGACATGCTGGATCATGTGGGGGCGGGTGATCAGCCGCAGGTGCTCAACAGCCTGTTGTTTCCGGGCGCCAATGAGTTCCAGAAGGTCGAGCAGCATACGCCTCGCGATCTGGCCATCTTTGGCAATATCGCCCCCACCCGGACCAGCTATCGCCTGGAACCGGCGTTCAAGAGCATCAAGGCCGGGCAGGTCCAGAAATTCACCCTGCGGGACTGGCAGGGACAGGAGATTGAGGCCAGCGCCTGGCAGGCGGTCAGCCTGCAGAGCCATAGCGCAGAGGGGCATGGCAGCATCAGCAACGGGCTGTACAGCGCACCCTCGGCCACGATTATCGGTCGTGACACGCTGCGGGTAATGGTTAGCGCAACCTACCACCACGAGGGGCTGACGCACACCGTCCTGGCCCTGCTGCTGGTGGCGTTCGATGAGATGGTGGTTGCGCCGCAGGTCGCGACCGGCGGTGGTGGCAGCCAGGCCCGGCCGATTTCATTGAGCGCCTCGATGCTGACCGGCGGCGCAGTGAGTTGGGCGTTGCGCGGGCCGGAGTATGGTGAGTTGAGCGAGGTAGGCACTGGCGCGGTATTTACCCCGGATGCGCGTTCCGGGAAAAAGGGCCTGCTGGTTCAGCAGGTCGGGGCTCAGGGTATAGAGAACAAGGTGGTATCGCTGCTGCTGATCAATAGCCAACAGCAACTGCGCGTCGACCCGCCCTACGTGCCACGGCTTGGCCGGTCCACAACCGTACAGTTGCAGGACGATCCGTCGTTGTTGCCGGGGCTTGAGCGGCGCTGGAAAGTCATTGGCGGGGGAGGCAGTGTCGATGGACAAGGGCGCTTTACCAGCGCAGCGGACGGCATCAGTTCCAGCAGTGTGGTGAGTTGTGAAATTGTGCGCAATGGTGTGGTGTTTGCCAGTGGCTACAGCGTTGTTGACCTGTCCGAGGTGATCGAGCAGCCCAGCTGGCGAGAGTTGGCCATGTTCATGGTCCAGGTGCCGGGTGGCCAGGAAAGTGGAAAAAGAGGTGAGCTGTACGCCAACGGCTATCAACAACTGCGCGTGAAGGTGTCCACCCAGACCATGCCTGTCGACGGGGTGTATTACGAGCTGAGCTTCGTGGAACGGGCCTCGATGCATCTGGCGGAGCCCAGCGGCAACAAGATTGATTTCCTTGATATTGAGGAGGAAGGGATTGCCGAGGGCGAAAGGGGAGAGCGGGCGTGGCGCGTACACCTGATACACAACCGTTTCGACCTGGCGTATGGGAGTGTGGCGAGCGGGCCGTGGGTTAGTTCACAGCCGCCACCGCTGGAGCAGGAATTTTATCTGCACACCCGGCATGTGCCGGGTTCTACCCAGGACTTTATGGCCGCTTTCCAGGCTGACCGGGACGCCGTGTGGCACAAGTCCACCGATATGTCCGATCAGTACAGCAAGATAACCGTGAACCCGGTACAGCCACCTAACTATGATAGGGATCATTACCCCATCGAAGCGGTACGTGTCCTCGGAGGTGGGGGTAACCCACCGGTTGAGCCGCCCTCCCCAGGCCCGGACGATCCTCATTTCGATTTTGATTTGCAGACCATCGATTACTGGAAGTTCGGCTGCCGGCATCCGCGCACCAATGAACCCATGAAGTTCAAAACCCTGGAGTTCCTGCCGGAGTCGGACGGCGCCAAGATCAACACTTCCATGATTTTATGGGAGAGTGAGCAGATGGCGGAAATCATGTTCAGTTGGACGGGTTATATCTTCCAGGAAATGGGGAAGGATCCGCAAGCAGACGCGCCGCGTCCGCAAAAAATCACTTTCGATGATGCCATCAATGTAGTTGTAGGAAACGAGTCGCTGGACATCTCTGTTCATACGACGTTCGAACAGGGAAAACTGGTCATCAGCCTGCACCGTTCGGACCGGATTCCTTATATCCGTCGTGGAAATGCAGCGCGAGACAAGTTATCGAAAGACCTGATAGTGCTGCTCAGGGATCAACAGGGTAATGCCCATAAACGGCGAATTTCCTTCCAGTCCCCAGGCACGACGGGCAGACGTAATCGTCTTGCGCATACGCTGTATACGCCATGAGGCAAAGATCCGGATGGCCAATGGCACGATACTAGAGGATATATATCATGAAACTGTTCAATCCATCCCTGGCGGGCCTGTTGCTTATCGCAGGCCTGGCAAGTCCATTGTATATCAGCGCTGCCTCACCTGTTGCTAAACCTAAACAGGCAGTGCGGTATCTACTCCTTGCAGAGAATTCTGACGGTGGAGGAAACGAGTGCAAGATTGAAATCACAAAGACTGAGTCTATCGATTTTAACCCTCAACCACCGGGCTGTGAAAATGATGAAATGAGTTATTACAAACTGGATAATGTCCAGTCGGCCACGCGAATATTATTCAGAGATGACCCATGTGGCGACGACCATGTTCAGAGCTGGGAGTTTCAGATTTATACCTATATCCAGCCTGTTAGTTCGAACTGGTTGCCAATTGAAGATCTCAGAGGGCGAGCTGAGGGTGACATCGTCTCACGTGGCATTCGAATGAGATGGTCTAATGATAATGGGGGCCAAATTAGGGGTAAATTGTCTTGCGTGCGGATTACTGTTTCGGACCCAGGCTAACTCACCCGGCGTGAGTAACATCCACGCCCGGCAGGAATTGCCAATTTTTAAATAAATATCCGGTTATACAGTGATTAATATGAGTACCTGATCATGACTATTTCAACATCCGTACATTCCAACGCCTTTAACTTCATGAGTTTTTTGCAGAATGGCGTTGATCCGCGCACCGGGCAATATACGGTGTCCATCACCTTGCCCGAACTCAAGACCAATCAATTGCGCGGCCCGGGCATGCCCCTGACCCTGAGTTATAACCCGCTCAACAATCAGGACAGTGGCTATGGCCTGGGCTGGAACCTGCAATTGTCGCAGTTTGCCAACAACATCGTGTCCCTGAGCAGTGGTGAAACCTTTCAGGTCACCGGGACTGAGTCCGGTAGCACCCGCCTGCTGATGAAGGAGCAGAAAATCGTCAGCTTCCGCCTCTACAAACAGGACGACACTCATTACCGGCTGGTCCATAAATCCGGACTGGTGGAAATTCTCGAACTGCGTGGCAGCACCGGCAATCAGGTGGCATTGCCAGTGCGGATCCTGGCCCCGGAGACGGAGCTGCAAAGTACTCTGTTCGAGCATAGCAACGACCCCGACGACGCCTTTGCTCATGGCCGTATCAAGCAACAGACCTTGACCATGGGCGGCGAGGCCACCACTACGGGCTTCAAGTACGACACTCTGGTCAGCCCGATCTTTGGTGAGAGCGTGCAGCGTACCCTGCAGACCCTCACCGGGTTTGACGGGGTGGAGAAAGTCATCACCCTGGAGCACTCCATGCTCACCGGGGAGCCATTGCTCAATCGCGACGACAACGATGTAGAAATTCGTTACACCTACGACAGCCTGAGGCGCGTGGTGCGTGAAACCGTCGCCCCGGGCACCGACTATGAAGCGTCGCGCAACTATGAATATTTTCTTTGTGCCAACGCTGGCGAGCAGGCCGAGCAACAGATGTTCGACGTCAAGGGGGTCAGGACTTGCACTCGCTTCGATGGCATTAACCGTGTGGTCTACGAGGAACGTGCCGACGCCGATAATCCTGCGCAGCCCGATACGCCACGCCAGACCTACAGCGCGCGCTATGACCCGTGGGGCAACTTGAGCGAACGCCATCGTGCGCCGCGAGTATGCCGCCCACAGCAGTGAAGACCTGCCCACCTTGATCAGCGTCGAACATAACACTCAGACCTATGAGCTGGGCACTCAAGTGTTCGATGGTCTGGATCGCCTGATTAAATCGGCCGTTGGCCGCCGCGAGCGCATCCTGCGCTATGACCCCGGCATGCTCGAACCGAAAACCGTCATCACCCCCGGCGGGCAGGAGATCGCCTATGAGTACCGGCCGCCGTTGGGGTCCGAGCCGCTGCAACGTCGTTTGCCCGGTCCTGACAATGTCATTGCCGATTACCAGTACGACCCGCGGGACGCCCGGCTGCTGAGGTGTGAAGAGCAGGGCGAGCAGGTGCAACGTGAGTATTTCAGTACCGGCGAGCTGAAGAGCGAACAGCGCGTGAGCATGGATAAAAACGGCAAAAAGCTTGCCGATTACACCATGGCTTACCGCTACAGCCGCCTGGGGCGCCTGCTGAGCTACACCGATGTGCTGGGGCAGGAACAGACCTATGCATACGACCGGCAGGGACGGCTGGAAACAACCACGCTGGGGACTACCCGCTCGACGTTCACATACGATGGCCTGGGCCGCATGGCGAGTTTCGAAACCCGTGACAGCGCCAGTGGGCAGAGCCTGAAAACCAGCCTGGAATACGATGCCTTCGACCGGGAAATCCTGCGCACCTTTGATCTGAATGGCGTACAGCAGCAACTGGAGCAGGCGTATGACGATATCGATGACATGACCCGGCGTACCCTGAGCGAGGGCGCGCAGACTATCCGTGATGAGGAATATGGCTACGATTTGCGTGGACGCTTGACTCGCTATGACTGCACCGGCAGCCAGCCACCTGTGGATCCGTACGGCAACCCCATTACCCGGCAGGTGTTCAATTTCGACGGGATGGACAACTTGAAGGCGGTGCTCACCAGTTTTGCGCAAGGCGGAAGCAATACCGCCCAGTATCGCTACGAGAATGTAGACCCCGTGCAATTGAGCAAGATCATCAACAATAATACCGGCGCCGGTTATCCAGCCGAGATCACTCTGGAGTATGACCTGGATGGCAACCTGATCCGTGACGAAGCCAATCGCAGCCTCGTGTATGACGCCCTCAGCCGCTTGATCGAAGTCGGTACTCAGCCTTCAGGCAGCCAGTACCGCTATGACCCCCTGGACACGCTCAGCGCCCAGACCCGTGGCGGCGAACAGGACCGGCGTTTCTATCGGGATGGCGAACTGGCCAATCACATCAGGGGCAACCAGAACAGCACCTTCATCCGTGGCGGCGACACCCTGCTGGCGGAGCGCCAGACAGGCACCGACACCACCACCTTGCTACTGGGCATCGACGATAACAATAGCGTGATGCGTGAAGTGGCCGACAGTGCCGATAACGCCAGCGCCTATAACGCCTACGGCTACCGCAGCGGCCCGCAGCCTGCCATGGGCAAACTGGGCTTCAATGGTGAACTGGCCGAGGCCGGGACCGGCTGGCAACTGCTGGGAAACGGCTATCGGGCTTATAACCCGCTGCTGATGCGTTTTCACAGCCCGGACAGTAAGAGCCCGTTTGGCGAGGGTGGGGTGAATGGTTATGCGTATTGCGAGGGGGATCCGGTGAATTTTACCGATCCGACGGGACATAGTATTGGAGGTGCGATATTACGTGGATTTAGAGCGGTAGGTCTGTTTAAACGCCCTCAAGTGGCGAGGATAAGTCGCTCTGCGGTATCAGAAATTCCGGAAGGATTGAGGCGCGTTCCTGAGGGGCGATCGGTGACCAAGTTGCGAACAGCTACTATAGAGGACGTCCAGAACTTAGACAAAATCTCCAGACATCAAAATAATATAGTAAAAAACTTGACGGAGACTAATGAATCGCTAGTTCGTAGGGGGGTTAGTCGCGGTTATTCAAGGGCGCAGATGGAAGCTTCTGATGCATATATAGCTACGACTCAAGAAATAGCAAAGCATTCGGTATCTTTAGCGGAAGCGGAAAGCGGTCTGAAATATTTTCAAGAGGGAGGGAGGTTGATAACTAAAGAAAGCAGGTCGTATCTAGTGGATACAGTGCAAAAAATCAGAAATCAACAGTTCATGGCGGAGTCGCAGTATGCGAAGTTTGCAGGTCAGGTTGGGGCCGCTGTGAGATCGAACTCAGGTAGCCGTAGTGGGTGGGATAACGTCATTCCTTCAGGTGCCCCTAAAGATCGATTCTTATGAGTACTAAGTAAAAGTCAGTAGCACGTCATCATTGACCAGTCATGCGCGGCATTGGAAGTTGCCGCCCATGTCTGGTTAGGTTCGATCTACATCTGTCCGAGATAGCATTGGCGTCAATGCAACACAATCAACCCCTGATCAATCGCCTTGACCAAAGCAGCCCGCAACGAGTTAACCCCGAACTTGCGGCGAATATTGCACAAGTGAAAGTTTACCGCTGCCTCGGTTCGACCCAATATGCGGGAGATTTCCCAGGCGGATTTGCCCAGGGCGGCCCAGCGTATGACCTCCTGCTCCTTGACGGTGAGTTGTACGACGGGGGGTGATGGTTCTTCAGTCGCTTGCCAGGCGATATCGAATGCGCCGGTTTTTCTCTGATAAGTGTTCATGGCTTGTCCTGCGCCGGGGAAAGGCCCACACGATAACGCCATGTAACGATGTTGGAACCTGTCAAAACTATCAGGAGGCACAATGATGGCGTTGCTCGACCTGGGCCGGAAACTACCTGTACACGCCAAGTCTAGTCCGCTTTTCAGTACCAGGGCGAAGCCCTCCATCTGGTCGATCAACGCGTTGTAACGCGGATATTTACGGCTTCTTTACGCTCTGTCCGGGGCCTCGCTCTCGTTCCTTTACACCCCTGTTGCGGACAATGCCCTCAAGCGGCAATCGCCGTACGACGGAGAGTTTCGATGAACGTTCTGGATGGGGTGTCACTGCTGTTGGCGGCAGGGCTGTTCGTGTACTTGTTGGTGGCGCTGCTGCGCGCCGGCCGGGTCTAGGAGGCGCCATGCACAGTTATGACTATCTGTTGATCCTGGCCTTCCTGGCGCTGGTATTGCTGCCCGCGCCATGGCTGGGGCGCTTCTGGTTCCGGGTGATGGAAGGTGAGCGCACGGTGCTGACCCCCGTGCTTGGGCCGCTGGAGCGGGTTTGCTACCGGCTCTCGGGGGTTGATCCCAAGGTCGAGCAGAACTGGAAAACCTACACCCTGGCCTTGCTGATCTTCAATCTGGCGGGCTTTGCACTGCTGTTTGCCATTCTGCTGCTGCAGGACGCGCTGCCCCTCAACCCGCAGAAACTGCCGGGTATGGAGTGGTCGTTGGCGTTCAACACGGCCATGAGTTTTGTCACCAATACCAACTGGCAGAGCTACAGCGGCGAGGCGTCCCTCAGTTATCTGAGCCAGATGGTCGGCCTGACCGTGCAGAACTTTGTCAGCGCCGCCACGGGCATTGCCGTGCTGGTGGCTTTCTGTCGCGGCATTGGCCGTCGCTCGACTCAGCACCTGGGTAACTTCTGGGCCGATATGACCCGCGCGACCCTGTATGGCCTGTTGCCGATCTGCATCGTGCTGGCGCTGTTCCTGGTCTGGCAGGGTGTGCCACAGACCTTCGCCCACTATGTCGATGCCGTGACCCTGCAAGGCGCCGATCAGAGCATCCCGCTGGGCCCGGCGGCCAGCCAGATTGCCATCAAGCAACTGGGTACCAACGGTGGCGGTTTCTTCGGCGTCAACTCGGCGCATCCGTTCGAGAACCCTACGGCCTGGAGCGATTTGTTCGAGCTGGTATCGATCCTGCTGATCCCGGCCGCCCTGGTGTTCACCTTCGGCCATTACGTCAAGGACCTGCGCCAGAGCCGCGCCATTATCGCCTGCATGGTGCTGTTGCTGGCCATTGGCGGCGCCGTGTCGCTGTGGGCCGAATATCAGCCCAACCCGACCCTGAATATCGCCAACGTCGAGCAGACCGCGCCGCTTGAAGGCAAGGAAACCCGCTTTGGCACCACCGGTACGGTGCTTTGGGCTACGGCGACCACTGCGGCTTCCAACGGCTCGGTGAATGCCATGCACGACAGCCTCAATCCCCTCAGTGGCATGGTCGCTCTGGCCAATATGATGGTCGGCGAAGTGATCTTCGGCGGCGTCGGCGTCGGCCTCAACGGCATGCTGTTGAACGTGCTGATCGCGGTGTTCCTCGCCGGGCTGATGATCGGTCGCACTCCGGAATACCTGGGCAAGAAGATCCAGGCCTACGAGGTCAAGCTGCTGGTGGCGACCCTGCTGGTGATGCCTGTAGGCGTACTGGTACTGGGTGCCGTTGCGGCAAGCCTGCCCGGCCCGGCTGGCGCGGTGAGCAACCCTGGTGCCCATGGTTTCAGCCAGTTGCTCTACGCCTACACCTCGGCCACGGCCAATAACGGCTCGGCGTTTGGCGGTTTCAGTGCCAACACCACCTTCCACAATCTGATGCTCAGCCTGGGCATGTTCCTCGGCCGCTTCGGCTACATCCTGCCGGTCATGGCCCTGGCGGGCAGCCTGGCCCTGAAGAAACCCGCGCCACTGGGCCTGAACAGCTTCCCGACCCACGGCACGCTGTTCGTCACCCTGCTGACCGTGACCATTTTGCTGGTCGGCGGCCTGACCTTCCTGCCGACTCTGGCACTGGGGCCGATTGCTGAACATTTGAGCCTGGGTTTCTGAGGATACGATGATGAATATGCAGATTCCTGTTGCGAAACAACCTGAGCAACCCGCTGTTGCTCCATCGGCCAAAACCGCCATCGCCGACCTGTGGCGCCCGGCGCTGATCCAGGCCTTCGTCAAGCTCGACCCGCGGCAGTTGCAGCGTTCTCCAGTGATGCTGGTGGTGGAACTGACGGCAATCCTGACCACGGTGCTGTGTGCCATTCCCGATCCGGCCGTGCCGACCTCGGTGGCACTGCAGATCGCCCTTTGGCTGTGGTTTACCGTGCTGTTCGCCAACTTCGCCGAGGCGCTGGCCGAAGGTCGCGGCAAGGCGCGTGCGGACAGCCTCAAGGCCGGCAGCGAGGGCTTGAAAGCGCGGTTGCGTGAAAGCACTGGCGCCTTCCGGATCGTCAATGCCACGACCCTGCGCAAGGGCGATGTGGTGCGGGTCGAAGCCGGGGAAATGATCCCCGGTGACGGCGAAGTCATCGAAGGCATTGCGGCGGTCAACGAAGCGGCGATCACCGGTGAATCGGCGCCGGTGATTCGCGAGTCGGGGGGCGATCGTTCGGCGGTTACCGGCAATACCCGACTGGTCTCGGACTGGCTGCTGGTGCGCATCAGCAGCAATCCCGGCGAGTCGACTCTGGACCGCATGATCGCCCTGGTTGAAGGTGCCAAGCGGCAGAAGACTCCTAATGAAGTGGCGCTGGATATCCTGCTGATCGGCCTGACCCTGATCTTTCTGCTGGTGGTGGTGACCCTGCAGCCGTTCGCCCGGTTCTCCGGGGGCAGCCTGCCCTTGGTGTTCCTGGTGGCGCTGCTGGTCACGCTGATTCCCACCACCATCGGCGGCCTGTTGTCGGCCATTGGTATTGCCGGGATGGACCGTCTGGTGCGCCTGAATGTGATTGCCAAGTCCGGTCGCGCCGTGGAAGCGGCAGGGGACGTGCATGTGCTGCTGCTGGACAAGACCGGCACCATCACTTTCGGCAACCGTCGTTGCAGTGCGGTGTATGCCGCACCCGGTGTGACCGCCAAGGAGCTCGCTGAAGGCGCCTTGCTCGCGTCCCTGGCCGATGACACCGCCGAGGGTAAATCGATTGTCGAATACCTGCGCGAACTGCACAGCTTCAACGAGCCGTCGTTGCAGGAGCTGACCGCCGTGCCGTTCAGCGCCGAGACGCGCCTGTCCGGCGTCGACCATGGCGAACGCATCTATCGCAAGGGCGCGGTGGACTCGCTGCTGGCCTTTGTCGGCATGCAGCGCAGCGACTTGCCATTGGCCCTGTCCCGGGAGATCGACAAGATCGCCAAGACCGGCGGCACGCCGCTGCTGGTCTGTGTCGGGCACAAGCTGCTGGGCGCGATTCATCTGAAGGACGTGGTCAAGCCCGGTATCCGCGAGCGCTTTGCCGAGCTGCGCAAGCTGGGTATTCGCACCGTCATGGTCACCGGCGACAACCCGCTGACCGCAGCCGCTATCGCTGCCGAAGCAGGGGTCGATGACGTGCTGGCCGAAGCCACGCCGGAGAAGAAACTGGAGCGCATCCGTCAGGAGCAGAACGACGGTCGCCTGGTCGCCATGTGCGGTGACGGCGCCAACGATGCCCCGGCCCTGGCCCAGGCGGACGTCGGCATGGCCATGAACGACGGCACCCAGGCGGCGCGGGAAGCGGCCAATATGGTCGATCTCGACAGCGACCCGACCAAGCTGCTGGACGTGGTGCAGATCGGCAAGGAACTGCTCGTCACGCGCGGCGCCCTGACCACCTTTTCCATCGCCAACGACGTGGCCAAGTACTTCGCCATCCTGCCGGCCTTGTTTGCGGCGATTTATCCGCAACTGGGTGTGCTCAACATCATGCAACTGGCCAGCCCGCAGAGCGCCATTCTTTCGGCGATCGTCTTCAACGCCCTGATCATCGTTGTGCTGATCCCCCTGGCCCTGCGCGGCGTACGGGTGCAGGCCGCGAGTGCGGCGGCATTGCTGCGGCGCAACCTGCTGATCTACGGCCTGGGCGGTATTGCCGTGCCGTTCGTGGGGATCAAGCTGATCGATATGCTGTTGACCGGGTTGCATCTGGTCTGAGGCGGTTGAGCGCGCTGTGAACAAATTGTGGGAGCGGATTTATCCGCGAAGAGGCCAGTACATCCACTGCATTTTGATGTTTTGGAATGCCACTTTCGCGAATGAATTCGCTCCCACTGAATCCGCGCTCGCGGCGATGGTTAAACCGAATGTATTTGAATGTTTTTTGAGGATTCAACCATGTCCACTGTATTGCGTCCGGCCCTGAGCCTGATTGTATTGATGACCCTGATCACCGGCGTGGCCTATCCGCTGGTAGTGACCGGAATCGCCCAAGTGGCGTTCCCCGAGCAGGCCAATGGCAGCCTGATCCATGATGACAGCGGCAAGGTGCGTGGTTCGGCGCTGATTGCCCAGGCTTTCACTGGAGATGAATGGTTCCACTCGCGGCCGTCGGCCGGGGCTTTTGCTACCGTTGCCAGCGGGGCCAGCAACCTGGCGCCGAGCAATCCGGCCTTGGCCAAGCGCGTTGCCGATGATGCAGCCACTGCCTTTGTGGCAGGGCAGGGGCCGGTGCCTTTGAGCCTGCTGACCACTTCCGGCAGCGGCCTCGACCCGCATCTGTCGCCTGCTGCAGTGGCTTATCAGAGCGCTCGTGTCGCCGCAGCCCGTCATTTGCCCCTGGCCAGGGTGCAGGATCTGATCGAGGACAACACCTATCGTCCCTTGATCGGGCCGCCGGTCGTCAATGTGCTGACCTTGAATAAACAGCTGAATGAGTTACCGTCTGCGCAACGTAGCGCCCAGCTGTAATCAATGGAGAGCATCAAGTTGAGTGATTCCGGCCGTGCCGACGCCTTGTTGGCGGACCTGCCCAGGGAGGGCCGTGGGCGGCTCAAGGTGTTTCTCGGCGCCGCGCCGGGGGTGGGCAAGACCTACGCGATGCTCCAGGCCGCCCATGCCCAGTTGCGCCAGGGCACACGAGTCATTGCCGGGGTTGTGGAAACCCATGGCCGTGCGGAAACCGAAGCGTTGCTTGGCGGCCTGCCGCAACAAGCCTTGCTGCGCTCGGAATACCGCGGCGTGACCCTGGAAGAAATGGACCTGGACGGTCTGCTCAAGGCCGCGCCGAAACTGGTGCTGGTGGATGAGCTGGCCCACAGCAACGCCCCCGGCAGTCGCCATGCCAAGCGCTGGCAGGACATTCAGGAACTGCTGGCCGCCGGCATCGACGTCTACACCACGGTCAACGTCCAGCACCTGGAAAGCCTCAATGATCAGGTGCGCGGCATCACTGGTGTGCAGGTGCGCGAGACCCTGCCGGACTGGGTGTTGCAGGAAGCCTACGAGCTGGTGCTGATCGACCTGCCGCCCCGTGAGTTGCTGGAGCGCCTGCGCGAGGGCAAGGTCTATGTGCCGGAACAGGCGCGGGCCGCCATCGATGCATTTTTCACCCAGACCAATCTCACCGCCCTGCGCGAGCTGGCGATGCAGACGGCCGCTGCCCAGGTGGATGACGATCTGGCCCAGGGCTACCGGCAACTGGGGCAGGACGCACCCGCCGTGCGCGGGCGCCTGTTGGTGGGTATCGACGGTGATGCCCAGGCCGAGCGCCTGGTGCGTCATGCCAGCCGGGTGGCGCAGCGGCGGCATTTGCCGTGGAGCCTGGTCCATGTGGATAACGGCCGGACCCTGGACGAAGTGGCGCGCATGCGTCTGCAGAATGCTCAGCAACTGGCCGAGCGGCTGGGGGGCGAGGTGATTCTGCTGCGCGCGGGCGAAGTGGCGAAAACCCTGATCCAGCATGCCGCCGAACGCCGCGCCAGTCTGGTGTTGGTCGGTCAGTCACGGCCGCGCCTGCGTCGGCGCCTGTTCGGCGGTGGCCTGGCGGCGCGGCTGTTGCGCGATGCCCATGGCCTGGAAATCAACGTGCTCGACAGCGAGGCGCGCACCGATCAGCCGGTGGTTCGCTCGGCGCGGCAACTGGTCTGGTTCGACTATGCCCTGGCCCTGATCGCGACCCTGCTGGCCAGTGCTCTGGCCTGGGTGGTGGCGGGGTTTCTGGCGCTGCCGAATATCTCTCTGGTGTTCCTCGCCGCCGTGCTGCTGGTCGCCGTACGCAGCAGTCTTGGACCGGCCCTGGCCTGTGCGGCGCTGTCGTTCCTGGCGTACGACTACCTGTTCATTCCACCGACCTTTTCCCTGAGCATCCAGCGCGAAGAAGACGTGCTGACCCTGCTGTTCTTCCTGCTCATGGCGGCACTGACCGGTAATCTGGCGGCCCGCCAGCGCCGCCAGTTGCAGGCCTTGCGCGATACTCAGGAAGAAACCAGCGAACTGCTCGACCTGTCGCGCAAACTCACCGCTGCTACGGACCGTCAGGCTGTATTGAGCGCGGCCGCGCAGCATCTGGGGGGCTGGCAGGAGTTGCAGGTATGCCTGTTGGAGCGCGACGGCCAGGGCGGCTGGAAAGACGCCAGCGGTGGCGCGCTGCAACTTTCAGAGTCTGAGCGCGCCGCCGCCGACTGGGCCTGGCAGCATGATCAGGCCGCTGGCCATGGCACTGGCACCTTGCCCTCCGGGCGCTGGTGGTGGTGGCCGTTGTCGGCGGAGGAGGGGCCACTGGCGCTGCTGGGCGTCTGCCCTCGTGAGGGGCAGGCATTCAGCGCGCAACGCCGTCGTTTGCTCACGGCCCTCAGCCAACCCCTGGCCCAGGCCCTGGCCCGGGCGCAACTGGCCGAGGAACTGGAAGCTGCGCGGCTGCACGGTGAGACCGAACAGTTGCGCAGCGCCTTGTTGGCGTCGGTATCTCATGACCTGCGTACGCCGCTGACGGCCATGCGCGGCAGCATCGACAGCCTGCTGGCCCTGGGCGAGGCGATTCCCCGGGAAGACCGTATTGAGTTACTGGAAGGCACTCGCGATGAAGCCGAGCGCCTGGATCGCTATATCCAGAACCTGCTGGACATGACCCGCCTGGGCCACGGCGCCCTGAAGCTGGCCCGGGACTGGGTGTCGCCCGGTGATATCGTCGGCAGCGCCCTTAACCGCCTGCGTGCGGTATTGGCGCCATTGCAGGTGATGACTCGCTTGCCGGAAGACTTGCCGCTGCTCTATGTGCACGCCGCGCTGATCGAGCAGGCACTGGTCAACGTGCTGGAAAACGCCGCGCGTTTTTCGCCGGTGCAGGGGCGCCTGGCCGTCGAGGTGGCGGTCAATGACAGCGAGGTGTCCTTTGCCGTCAGCGATGAAGGACCGGGGATTCCCGAAGCCGAACGGGCGAAGATTTTCGATATGTTCTACACCGCTGCCCGTGGCGATCGCGGTGGCCAGGGCACGGGGCTGGGATTGGCGATCTGCCAGGGCATGGTCGGCGCCCATGGCGGGCGGATCAGCGTGGCTGAGGGCATCGAGGGGCGCGGCACCTGCATCACCTTGCATTTGCCGCTGCCAACTCAGCCGGAAGGTGAAACGGAAAGCTATCCATGAGCCTTGATTGCGTTAGGCTGGCGGCTCTTTTTCGACTGACACGAGCACGACCGGCATGAACCAGACTTCCACCCTTCTGGTGATCGACGATGAGCCGCAGATCCGTAAATTCCTGCGCATCAGCCTCGCGTCACAAGGCTACAAAGTCCTCGAAGCGGCTACTGGTAACGAAGGCTTGAGCGTGGCAGCGCTGAACAAGCCCGATCTGGTGGTGCTGGATCTTGGCCTGCCGGACATGGATGGCCAGCAGGTACTGCGCGAACTGCGCGAATGGTCTGCCATACCGGTGCTGGTGCTGTCGGTACGGGCCAGCGAAGCGGAGAAGGTTCAGGCCCTGGACAGCGGCGCCAACGACTACGTGACCAAGCCGTTCGGTATTCAGGAATTCCTGGCGCGGATCCGGGCGCTGCTGCGCCAGGCCGGCGGGACTGAGCAAGGGCCGTCGGCGTCGGTGTTCGGCCCGCTGACGGTGGATCTGGCCTTTCGCCGGGTGCTGCTCGATGGCGTCGAAGTCAGCCTGACCCGCAAGGAGTACGCGGTGCTGGCACAGCTGGCCAGACATCCGGGGCGGGTCATCACCCAGCAACAACTGCTCAAGGACATTTGGGGCCCGACCCATACCGAAGACACCCACTACCTGCGCATCGTCGTCGGCCATCTACGGCAGAAGCTCGCCGACGATCCGGCGGCGCCACGGTTTATCGTGACCGAGGCGGGAGTTGGTTATCGTTTGCTGGAACACTGAGATCCCGCCGATCGAATGCGATCCCTGTAGGAGCTGCCGAAGGCTGCGAAGCGGTGTCAGGGCCATTCGCAGCCTTCGGCAGCTCCTACAGTTCAAATCAGTTGGTCAGCGCCCATGCTCCTTCTCATACCGATCCAGTGTATCGCTGGCTATCTCCCGGCCCAGGGCGATCAGTTCCGGCGCCTTGTAGAACTCGAAGAAGCGGCACACCCGTTTCGGCACGTTGATCAGGATATCCGGCGGGTAACCGGCGATCTTGTATTGCGCCAATGAAGTCTGCATCACCTCGAAACTCTGGTTGATCAGATCCAGCAGAGACGCCGGGCCGACGTTATCGACGATAAACGAGCCTGCAGCCGACCTCGGAGCGCCGGCCGCTTGCGGTGCAGCGGCCGGTTGCTGATCGAGCGGGTCGGCCGACTCTTCGCCAGGCCAGGTCGCGGCGACGGTTTCTATCTGCAACAGTTCCGGGTTCAAAGGGTCGAGCTTGCGTCGGAACGGCAGGCGTGAGCCCAGGGAACCCATCAGGCTGTCGAAACGTCGCTTGACTGCGGGCGTGCGCTCGATCACCGGTAGCTGGTACTGGCCCTGATTGGTGGCGTTGAGGTTGACGGCGACGATCAGATCACAGTGGCTGGAAACTACGGGCACTATGGGCAGCGGGTTGAGCAGGCCGCCATCGACCAGGGTGCGGTTGCCCTGGATCACCGGGGTAAACAGGCTGGGAATTGCCGCAGAGGCACGCATAGCCTGATGCAGGTTACCTTCCTGGAACCAGATTTCCTGCTGGTTGGTCAGATCGGTGGCTACGGCCGTGTAGGGGATGCGCAGGTCTTCGATATTGATTTCGCCAACGATCTCGCGAATCTGCCCGAAAACCTTTTCCCCGCGGATGGCCCCCAGGCGGAAACTGACGTCCACCAGACGCAGGACATCGAGGTAGTCCAGGCTCTCTATCCACTCGCGGTATTCGCGCAATTTTCCAGCGGCATAGACGCCGCCGACCACTGCGCCCATGGAGCAACCGGCAATACAGGCAATGTCATAACCACGCCGTTCCAGCTCTTCGATCACACCGATATGGGCATAACCGCGCGCGCCGCCGGAGCCCAGCACCAAGGCTATTCGTTTGCTCATCGCTCCTCTCCTTTCGCTGACGGCCCACCATACCCGTAATAGAGCGCGAACGACCATGAAAACGGTTACTCTTGGCGCCTGTTATCACGGCACTTTTGCGTGGCGGCATCGTCAAACTCGCACACTGGATTTTTACTCGTTGAGGAACACCCCCATGAAAGCCTGGATCTGCCTGCCACTCATTCTTCTGTCCCTGGCTGGATGCGCTGCAAAAACCGGTTACCGTGAGAGCTGTGGTACGCAACTGGATGCCGCCTGGCATGAGCTGGATCTGGCCAAGGCTGAAGGTTTTGCCGGCACTGTCAGCTACTCCAAGGCCTTGTCGCTGTTGACCGGCGCCAAGACCCAGCAGCAGTTCGAGGCCTTCGAAGGCTGCACCTCCAAGGCCGAGAAAGCCCGCTTCTATATCAAGGAATCCCGCGCCGGGCGTTGATCGCCGATTTGTGGGACCGGCTTTAGCCGGGAATATGTTTGCCCGGTCCCACAGGCACTCCACCGAGTTTTATAGCTGCGCATAAAGCCTGTCTGCCATCATTTCCATCGCCGCGCTGGTGAAAACGCCTAAGCTGACCTTAAAGTGGTCTGGCATTTTTTACGGCAGTCGCCTGTAGAGGTTAGCGATGGGCAGAAAACTCGATGAATGTCTGAACGCCATCAACGAAGTGGTGTTGGGCAAAGAACCCCAGGTGCGCCTGGCGTTGACTTGCCTGTTGGGCGGCGGGCACTTGTTGATCGAGGACTTGCCCGGCATGGGCAAGACCACCCTGAGCCATACTTTGGCGCGGGTGCTGGGTCTGAGCTTCCAGCGTATTCAATTCACTTCCGATCTGTTACCGGGCGATATTCTCGGCACCTCGGTATTTGATCGGGACACCGGGCAGTTCATTTTTCATCCGGGGCCGATCTTCGCCGAACTGGTATTGGCCGACGAAATCAACCGCGCCACACCCAAGAGCCAGAGCGCGTTGCTTGAAGCCATGGAAGAGGGGCAGGTCACCATCGAAGGGGCGACCCGGCTGCTGCCTGATCCGTTTTTCGTCATTGCCACCCAGAACCCGTTCAGCCAAGGCGGCACCTTTGCCTTGCCCGAATCGCAACTGGACCGTTTCCTGATGCGCCTGTCCCTGGGTTACCCGGCGCGAGCCGCCGAGAAGGCGTTGCTGTTGGGCGAGTCCCGGCGTGACTTGCTGCCTCGCATGCAGCCGTTGCTTGATCATGCCGAACTCGGCGCCTTGCAAGCCCAGGCGCGCCAGGTTCGGGCCAGCGACGCCCTGGTCGATTATGTGTTGCGTCTGGTCGATGCCACGCGCAGTCAGCCCCAGTTCGCCTATGGCCTGTCACCCCGGGCCAGTCTGGCGATTCTGGCGGCGGCGCGGGCCTGGGCCCTGCTGGCCGGGCGCGATTATGTGATCCCCGAAGACGTCCAGGCGATTTTGCCTGCTGTGATCGGCCATCGCCTGCGCGAACGTTCAGACCCGACCGGGCATGGCGGCGGTGCCTTGGTGCAGTGGCTGCTGCGTGAGGTGTCAGCACTTTGATCGAACAGTTCAAACCGCGCTGGCAACGCTGGCTGGTTCGGCGTATTCCCCCGGCGTCACGCATCGAACTCAACCATCGGCGGATTTTCATCATGCCGACGCGGGTGGGTGGCACCTATGCACTGGTGCTGTTTCTGATGCTGCTGGTGGCGATCAACTACCAGAGCAGTCTGGCGTACGCCCTGACGTTCCTGCTGATGTCCGTGGGCCTGTTGGCGATCCTGCACACCTATCACAATCTCAGCGGCCTGGTGCTCAGTGCCGGGGCCGCACGTTCCGTGTTCGTCGGCGAACCGGTACAGCTGCGCTTGCGCCTGGAAAGTGCCGGGCAGGCGCATCAGGCCATTGCCCTGGGCTGGAGTAGCGAGCAGCTGCAGCAGGCCGATGTCTCGGCCAAGGGCTTGACCGAGGTGGAAATGACCCTGCCAGCCCTGCGTCGCGGCTGGCTGCGGGCACCGCGCCTGCGGGTCGAAAGTGTGTTCCCGCTGAGTATCCTGCGGGCCTGGAGTTGGCTGGATCTGGAGCAGACGGTGCTGATCTACCCGCGCCCCCTGGCCGGGAGCATGCCGTTGCTCAAGGGCGCCCAGCCCCATAGCGAAGACGAAGGCCATGCCACGCCGGGGCAGGGGGTCGATGATTATCAGGGCCTGCGCCCGTATCAGCCGGGAGATAGTCGTCGGCGTTTGCACTGGAAGGCCTATTCCCGGGGCCAGGGCCTGTATATCAAGGATTTCGCCGATCTCAGCGGCCATGATCTGTGCCTGGATTTCATGGCCCTGGCCGGGGATATCGAAGAGCGCCTGTCGCGCCTGAGTTACTGGGTCGTGGAGTTGTCCCAGCGTCAGCAGCCGTTTGCCCTGCGCCTGCCGGACTTCCTGTCCCGGGTCGACAGCGGCGATGCCCATCGTGAAGCCTGCCTGCGCGCCCTGGCGCTGTATGGAGTGCGTTCGTGAACACCAAGGCCAGCCAGGGCACGCCGATTCCCCGTATCAGCCTGACCTGGCTGTTGCTGGCCCAGGCCCTGGTGATCGCGCCGTTCTTGCAGCATTTGCCGGTGTCGATAATTCTCCTGTGGCTGGGTTGCACCTTCTGGCGGGTGCAGATTTTTCGCATGCGCGCGCGTAACCCCGGTACCTGGGTCAAGTCGGGGCTGCTGGTGGGGACCGCAGGTGGGGTTTATCTGGCCCGGGGCAGCCTGGTCGGGCTGGATGCCGGAGCGGCGTTGCTGATCGCTGCCTTCGTCCTGAAAATGCTGGAAATGCAGACCCGCCGCGATGCTCTGGTGCTGATCTTTCTCGGCTTTTTCTGCGTGGCGGTGGGCTATCTGTTCGAAAGTGAACTGCTCTGGGGGGTGTTTACCCTGCTGCCGGTCTGCACCTTGCTGGCGGCACTGATCGGCCTGCATCAGTCCGACCTGTCCAATGGCGCGGGCAGCACCCTGAAGCTGGCGGCCAAACTGATGTTACAGGCCGTGCCGCTGATGCTGCTGTTGTTCCTGTTTTTCCCGCGGCTGGAGCCGCTGTGGTCGTTGCCGCAGCCCGGTGGCAAGGCGCTGACCGGGCTTTCCGACAGCATGACCCCGGCGGATATCGCCGAGCTGAGCAAATCGGCGGCGCTGGTCATGCGCGCCAGTTTCAGCGGGCCGCTGCCGCCCCGTAACCAGCTGTACTGGCGGGCCCTGACTCTAGAGCAATTCGATGGTCGGCGCTGGTCGCAGTCGGCGCGAGCGCAGACCGTGCAACTGCCGGACTGGCGCAAGTACGGCGAGCCACTGAGTTATAACATCGTTCTGGAACCGTCCGGGCGGCCCTGGCTGCTGGCCCTGGACACCGCCGAAAACGCCCAGGCAGATGTCCGGCAGATGAGTGATTTTCGCCTGCAGCGCCGGCGCCCGGTGGATCAGGCATTGATGTACGACCTGCGCTCCTGGCCCGAGGCGGTGCGGGATGCGCAACTGACCGAGAATATTCAGCGCCAGGACCTGCAATTGCCCGCCAAGGGCAACCCGCAGGCCCGGCAATGGGCGGCCGACCTGCTGCGCCGCTATCCAAAGCCGGATGCTCTGGTCAACGCCATGCTCGACTATTTCAACCGCGAGCCTTATCACTACACCCTCAAGCCGCCGACCTTGAGCGCTGATACGGTGGACAGCTTTCTGTTCGACAGCCGGGCCGGCTTCTGTGCCCACTATGCCGGGGCCATGACTTTCGTCCTGCGCGCTGCAGGAATTCCGGCTCGGGTGGTGGCCGGTTATCAGGGCGGCGAGTGGAACGAAGGCGGGCAATATCTGACCGTGCGCCAGTTCGACGCCCATGCCTGGGTCGAATACTGGCAGGCCGGGGTCGGCTGGCGCAGCGTCGACCCTACCGCCGCCGTCGCACCTCAACGCATCGAACAGGGGTTGGAACAGGCCCTGGCGGCGGACGAAGGCTTCCTGCAGGACTCGCCGATGTCAGCCCTGCGCTATCGCAATGTCGCCTGGCTCAACGCCCTGCGCATGGACTGGGACAGCCTCAATTACGGCTGGCAGCGCTGGGTCCTGGGCTACCAGGGCCAGCAGCAGTTGCAGGTGCTCAGTCGCTGGTTCTCCGGTTTCGATGCGCCGGTGTTCGGCGCGGGTGCGTTGCTGATTCTTGGGCTGATGGCGCTCTGGCTGCTCAAGCCCTGG
The DNA here is from genome assembly GCF_047303955.1 of Pseudomonas sp. Pseusp88. Classification (NCBI taxonomy): domain Bacteria; kingdom Pseudomonadati; phylum Pseudomonadota; class Gammaproteobacteria; order Pseudomonadales; family Pseudomonadaceae; genus Pseudomonas; species Pseudomonas sp. Pseusp88. The sequence continues at coordinate 27,666 of NZ_JBGLYM010000045.1, forward strand.
CAGCGCGAAAGCGACTCGCAGTTGCGTCTGTTCAATGCGTTTGAACGCTTGCTGGCCCGTCATGGTCTGCATCGTTTACCGGGGGAGGGCGCCGACGCCTTCGCCCGCCGTGCCGTCGCGCAGTTCCCGCAACAGGCCGATGCCATCAAGCATTTTGTCGAAGAGTTTCAGGCTCAGCGCTATGCCGGGCAATCAGCCTCGGCGGCGCAACTGCGCCGGCGTTTGAAGCAACTGCGGCGGCGCTTGCCGTGGCGACGTTCGGCAGTTAAATAGCCATGTGTTTTCAGTATGTGTGGGAGCGAATTCATTCGCGAAGAGGTCGGTACATTCAATACATCTTCCGGGACCGCGATACCGTTTTCGCGAATGAATTCGCTCCCACAGAATATGGCGCTCATTCAGATAATTAGGGAGATTTTAAATGTCTTCACGGGTTGACCATCTGGTCGCCGAATTCGTCTCACTCGAGGTCAGGTTGCTGGCGTGTCATGCACGCCTGGCCGCTTCCACCGACAGTGAAGCGCTGCATGACCTGCGCACCACCGTGCGCCGTTTGCGCAGCGTATTGCGGCCCTTGCGCGGCCTGCCGGGCGTCGATCAACTGGAGGAAGCGGCCAAGGCGGTCGGCCAGGTGACCACGCCCTTGCGCGATATGCAGGTGCTGGAAGCCTTTCTGGCCAATAAAGGCCTGGAGCAAGCGGCGCGGCGCCGCCATGACTTCCTGCGCCGGGCCTGTCCTGCCGTGGCAACCTCGGCGGAGTTGAATCGCCTGCTCGGCATGCTCGACCAATTCCCCGGCTTTGTCCGGGTGCAGCAGCGCCAGGGGCTGATGCGCGGCCTGGGCAAGCGTATCGCCAAGCGTCTGCACAAACAGTGGAAGCAATTGGAGCAGGCGATTGCCGATCCGGCCCATGACCGCCATCGTCTGCGTCTGCTGATCAAACGCGTGCGCTATGCCGCAGAGGCCTACCCCGAACTCAGTCACACCTCCCAGACCGCGACTGCCCGACTCAAGGCGGCTCAGAGCGCTCTTGGCGATTGGCACGATCATTTGCAATGGCTGGCCCAGGCCGGGCAGCAAAGCGACCTGGCGCCCTGTATCGCCGGTTGGCAACTGGGTATCGTGCGGGCCGAAGGCAAGGCAGATGAAGCGCTCAAGCGTCTGCACAAGGCGTGTTTTGCCGATTGATTGGCGGATATGGAACCTATGGTCGGGCAGATCAGCGGTTAAGATCGTGGGAATAATCCTACAAACATGCCTGCCTTGGGGTTCCCATGACGTTTTCCGAATTGATCGATGCAGTACGCCAGAACCCGTTGGCCGTGACCGTACCCCCCGAGTGGGGACAGGGGCGGGCGAGCTTTGGCGGGCTGATGGCGGCCCTGCAATACGAAGCCATGCGCATGCAGGTGCCCGAGGATCGACCGGTGCGTTCACTGGCGATTACCTTTGTCGGCCCGGCCGAACCCGGTGTGCCGATCGCTTTTGAGGTGGACGTGCTGCGTGAGGGCAAGGCGGTCAGTACCTTGCTTGGTCGGGCGATGCAAAATGGTCAGGTGATGACCCTGATTCAGGGCAGTTTCGGCGCGCCCCGGGAATCGGAGATCGAAGTCGACTCCGTCGCGGCGCCAGTCTTCAGGAGCCTGGAAGAAAGTTTTCAGCTGCCCTTTGTCGAAGGGGCGATGCCTTCTTACCTGCGCTTCATGGATGTTCGCTGGGGGCTGGGTGGCGTGCCGTTCAGCAACACGCCATCCCCGGCCATCGGTGGCTATGTGCGCTTTCGTGATATCGAGCAGCAGCCCATGACCGTGGCTCATTTGCTGGCTCTGGTCGACACCTGGCCACCGGCAACCCTGCCGCACCTCAAGCGCCCGGCACCGGGCAGCACTCTGACCTGGACCATTGAATTCCTCCAGCCCATGCCAGCCCTGGATACTCACGACTGGTGCCAGTACCAGGCAGTGATCGAGCATTCACGCCATGGCTACGGCCACACTGCAGCGGGGCTGTGGGCGCCCAATGGCAAGCAGATTGCGATCAGTCGGCAGACGGTTACAGTGTTTGGTTAGATCAACCCCCGTCATGTGTTGAATTCTGTGGGAACGAATTCATTCGCGAAAGCGGTGTTCCAGGCGCTGAAGCTGCACCGGCTGTACCGCCCTTTTCGCGGATGTATCCGCTCCCACAAATCTTGATCAGTCTGTGCGTCAAGAGTGGTTCGCCAAACGATGCTGAGAAGCCAGCGCCGCCGCCAGACTGATCAAGCCAATGGCCAGCGATGGCAGGCTGCCCGACAGTGCGCCGTCAGCCAACAGCAGGGTGGCGAGCGTAAACAGAGGCACTGCCAGCGGATTGCGGGAGTTGAAAAATACAGTGGCCATGGCGGTTCTCTTCAAGACATCGAGTGATGCCTTGAAGAATACGCATGATTCTCATTCGTCGCGAATCGAGCCTGCCTATCGACGCGATTAGAGTTTCAACTGACCGATGGCCTTGCTCAACTCACCGGCCAGGGTGGCCAGTTCGCCGCTGGTGTTGGCCGAGTCGACGGTCTGGTTCACGGTGCGTTCTGTGACGTCGCGGATGCTGACCACCGCGCGGTTCATTTCTTCCGCCACCTGGCTCTGCTGCTGGGCGGCGACAGCGATCTGCGTATTGCTCTCGCGCATCTGTGCCACGGCACCGGCGATGGCCGCCAGGGCTTCCCCGGCTTCCTTGGCCTGCTGTACGCATTCGTCGGCCTTGAACGAGCTGTCCTGCATGAAGTCCACGGCATCCCGGGTGCCGGCCTGCAACGCCGAAACCATGGTGGTGATTTCGTCAGTCGAGGTCTGTACGCGCTTGGCCAGGTTGCGCACTTCGTCGGCGACCACGGCAAAGCCACGGCCCATTTCCCCGGCACGGGCGGCTTCGATGGCGGCGTTGAGGGCCAACAGGTTGGTCTGTTCGGCGATGCTGTGGATCACGTTGACCACGCCATTGATCTTCTGGCTGTCTTCGGCCAGGCGCTGAATCATCTCGGCGGTCTGTTGCACGCCGCTGGACAGCCCGGCGATAGACAGCTGCACGCGATCGACCACGGCCTTGCCGCCACCTGCCAGGTTATCGGCGGTCTGGGACTGGTCGCGGGTGGTGTTGGCATGCTGGGAGATATGGAAGACGGTGGCGCTCATTTCGTTGATCGCAGTGGCAACCTGATCGGTCTCGCTCTGCTGGCCGAGCATGCCATGACGGACATCACTCATGCCCGACGCCAGGTGTGCGGCACCCTGGTCAAGGCGCGAGGCGGTCTGCGCCACGGTATTGACCACACGCTGGTAACCGGCCTGCATGGCGTTGAACGCCTTGGCCATCTGGCCGACTTCGTCTTCGCTGGACAGCGGCACGCGAGCCGACAGATCACCGCTTTTCTCGACGTGGAGCATCACGTCCTTGAGGGTGTTCAGGTGGCTGAGCAGGAAGCGGATCAGCAACTGCGAGGCGCCGAGCATGGCCAGCATCAGGATGAATACGCAGACCGCATAGTTGACGAAGCGGTCCGCCAACACCTGGCTCAGGCTGGGGGCAAAGGCCAGCACGGCGACGCGTTGGTTGTCGCCACGGCTGATGACATTGGCACCGACCAGATTGGTGCTGGCGCTGTGGATCGGCTGGGCCAGTTCAACCCAGTCCCGACCGCTGGCCAGTTCCGTCAGCGGTTGGTTGTTGAAGCTGGGCGCCTGGCCCTGGGTGAAGACCAGAATATTGCTGCCAGTGGGCAGGGCCTGTGTTGCTGGCCAACTGCCGAGCAGGCGGGCCTGGGCCTGGGCTGAATCGCGGGCATCATCGAACCTGGCGTTGTGTTCCAGTTGCAAGGCGTAAAGCACTAGGAACAGGGTTGTGATGAAGGCGACTGCGTTGACCGCCCAGAACTTATATTTCAGCGAAATGTTGCTAAGCCATGAGCCCATAATTGGTCTTCTTTTGATAAAGCATTGATAGACGTGCGGCAAGGTGCCATCAGGGTGACGCAATCTTTAGGTTATCTGTTGATTTGCGTCAAGAAGGTGTCATTTGTTGCCCTCGGGCAGATTTGGCAGCAAAAAGAATGCCTGAGCGCAGGCGCTGCTGTGTTCGGCCAGATCCTCCAGGCTTTCACCGCGATGCAACGCCACTTCGCGCAGCACTTCGGGCAAATATGCGGGTTCGTTGCGACCGTTCTTCGGTTTCGGGCGCAAGGTGCGTGGCAGCAGATAAGGCGCATCGCTTTCCAGCATCAGGCGACCGCGGGGAATGTCGCGCACCAGTGGGTGCAGGTGGGTGCCGCGGCGTTCGTCGCAGATCCAGCCGGTGATGCCGATGTGCAAGTCCAGATCCAGATAGCTGAACAGGGCCTTTTGCTCGCCAGTGAAGCAGTGCACCACGGCGGCAGGCAAGCGGTCGCGATAATCACGCAGGATTTCCAGCAGGCGTTGATTGGCGTCACGCTCATGGAGGAACACCGGCAATTGCAGCTCCACGGCCAGGGCCAGATGCGCTTCGAGGACCTTTTCCTGCTGCGGGCGCGGGGAAAAATCCCGGTTGAAATCCAGGCCACATTCGCCGACAGCGCGCACGCGATTTTCTTTTAGCAGGGCATGCAACTGTTTCTCGCTTTCATGGGTCCAATCGCTCGCTGAGTGCGGGTGGATACCAGCCGTGGAGAACAGGCGCAGAGCGGATTCGTCCAGCTCAAGGCAAGCCTGCAAGGCCTGTTCGCTGCCCTCGACACTGGTGCCAGTGACCACCAATTGGCTGACCCCGGCGGCGTAGGCACGGTCCAGTACCGCCTGTCGCTGGGAAGTAAAGCTGGGGTTGGTCAGGTTGACGCCGATGTCGATCAGTTGCATGGTGCTACCTCAGGCCTAGAGCCACCAAGCATATCAGAGCTTGGGTTACAACAAGAAAATGCTGTCAATTCAACGAATTGAAAACAGCCGTTGCAATGCTCTCGCAAGACCTCGCCGTAAGTGCACCAGCCGTTATTTCCTTTTTTGCCTGTTTTTTGTCCGGCATCTCCCTGGAGAAGTGAATGACCCGAGCCGCGCTTTTGCCCATGATTTGTCTTTCGGCATTTTTACTGCCGCAGCCTGCCTTCGCTGTGACCACCGGCCCGGTGCAGGCCCAGCATGTGGCCCAGGTGCGTGACCTGCCTGCCATTCGCAGCAGCAAGGTGCTGCGGGTGCTGGTCAACCAGAGCCGCAACAGTTCCGGCGATGTGCAGGGCCAGGAAATCGGCGTCGAATACCATCGCTTGCAGGCCTTTGAGCAATACCTCAACAGCCATGCCCGGGATGGCCAGCGCGTGACATTGAAGATCGTGCCCAAGGCCAAGAATCAACTGCTCGGTGCGCTGGAACGCGGCGAGGGCGATCTGGTTGCGCCGGGTGAACTGCTGGATGTGAGCACCGCCCAGGGCGTCGAGGCCAGTGCGCCGATCATCAGCCATGTACCCATGGTGCTGGTGGGGCTCAAGGGCCAGGCGTCGTTCAAGCGCGTCGAACAGCTTTCAGGTCGCACCTTGAGCCTGTCCACCGGCAGCGCGGCGGATGAGGCCGTACACCAGTTGAATCAGAAGCTGGCGCTGCGCAAGCTGGCACCGGTAAAGATCGAGTGGGTCGACCCGAGCCTGGCGGTGGAAGACGTGCTGGAAATGGTCCAGGCCGGGATCTATCACCTGACCGTGGTCGAGCAGCCGATTGCCGAACGCTGGGCCAAGGTCATGCCCAGGTTGCGGGTCGATCGCGCGCTGACCCTGGGCACCAACAGCAATATGAGCTGGTTCGTGCGCCGTGATGCTTCGCAGTTGCGCGACACCATTGATACCTTCCTCAAGGGCTATCACGCTCCGGCCAATCAGGATGTCGCCTTCGAGCGGGTCTACAAGCGCCTGTACCAGGTACATAACCCATTGGCCCGTGAAGATCGGGCGCGGCTGGAAAAAATCCGTCCGATGTTGCAGCGCCATGCCGACGAGCAGGGCATGGATTGGCTGAATCTGGCAGCGCTGGCGTTCAAGGAATCAGCGCTCAACCCTGGCGCCAGGGGCAGCGGCGGTGCGACCGGGCTGCTGCAGATCACCCCTTCGGCGGCCCAGCGGGTCGGCGTGGGCAATATCCAGAGTGCTGACGACAATGTCCAGGCCGGGGCGCGCTATCTGGCGCTCATCCGCCGCAAATTCTTCTCCAGTCCAAAGGTCAACGAGCGTGAGCGCATGGCCTTTGTCCTGGCCGCCTACAACCTTGGGCCGGAGCGGGTTCAGGGCATGCGCGAAGAAGCACGCAAGCGCGGGCTCAATCCCAATCAGTGGTTTTTCCAGACTGAACGGGTGGCCATGGAGCAGGCCGGTATGGGGGTGGTCAGCTACGTCAATAGTGTCAATAAATACTACCTGGCCTTCGACCACGAACGGGATTCCCTGGAGCCGGATTTGCCCGGAAAATCACTGGCACGCAAATGATCGAATTATTCGATGCGTATGTTAGGTTTTTTGCGGTATTCGTATGAGTTAATTTGATTATTATGGCGCCACTCTCTGCACACAAACGGAATTAACGCCATGAACACTCTGATCAAAACTGTACTCAACACCCGCGCTGGCTACGGCATCACCGTATTGCGCGTTATCGTCGGCATTCTACTCATGGCTCACGGCAGCCAGAAACTCTTCGGCTTCTTCGGCGGCTACGGCCTGGAAGGCACCGGCCAGTACATGGCCAGCCTGGGCCTCAACCCTGGCTACCTGATGGCGCTGATGTCCGGCAGTGCCGAATTCTTCGGTGGCCTGGCCCTGTTCCTCGGCCTGCTGGCCCGCCCGGCGGCTCTGGTGGTAACCATCATGCTGGCGGTGGCGATCCTTACCGTGCACATCCATAACGGTCTGTTCATGGCCAACAACGGCTACGAATACGGCCTGGCGCTGATGGCGGCGACCCTGGCCATTCTCATCGAAGGTGGCGGCCGTTTCTCGGTGGACGGAGCTATCGCGAAGTAAGCAAAGCGAGATAAAAACTGCGCTCCCACAGGTTGGCACTTGTGGGAGCGAATTCATTCGCGAATCAGGTCGTACATTCAACGCAGATGCGTCGCCCGGAATACCGTATTCGCGGATAAATCCGCTCCCAGACCTTCAGCGCAATGTATTTGTGCCATTTGACAACCCCTCATCGCCTTCTCTAGGATGCTGGTCTTGCGCCGATTTAAACAACTACTTGCGGGGCGCCAGGTGGGTGAGAATCCATCGAAATACCGCTAAAGCGTTGGTCCGGTGTCGCCTCTCACCGCTGCCCAGCGGAACCCTGAGGCAGAGAACCCACACATGAGCACCCTGCGCCCCCTCGTTCGTCTTTCCCCGTTCACGTCCCCGCTGCAACGTCGCAACCCGAAGATTCTCCTTGGCGGTTCCCATCAGCCAACGCTGTTGCGCTACCTCGATGGCTGGCCCAAGCGCAAAGGTCGTCCCCACGCTTTCCTGATCCAGTTCGTGGATAACTGGCAACCTCTGGCCAATTTCGCCAATGACCAGTTCGACCTCGCGGTGATTCAGGCGCCGCAACCGGAGCATCTGCAAGAAGTGGTTGGCCAGTTGGTGCGCATCGCGCGCCAGGGTTTGATTACCCGCGGTTGACGCTGTTCTTTCTCAAAATATTATGTCGGTCTGCGTTTGCAAGACTGGGGAAAGACCATTGAGCACCAACATCATCACTCAGGAAGGGCACGCCGCCCTCAAGCAGGAACTGGATTACCTGTGGCGCGAGAAACGTCCGGACACCACCCGCAAGGTGACCTGGGCGGCGTCCCTGGGTGATCGCAGCGAAAACGCCGATTACCAGTACAACAAGAAACTGCTGCGCGAGATCGACCGTCGTGTGCGTTATTTGCGCAAGCGCCTGGAGGATGTGCGGGTCGTCGCCTATTCGCCGGAGCAGGAAGGCAAAGTCTTTTTCGGTGCCTGGGTCGAGGTGGAGAACGAAGAGGGCGAGATCAAGAAATTCAGGATCGTCGGCTATGACGAGATCTACGGGCGCAACGACTACATCTCCATCGACTCACCCATGGCCCGTGCGCTGCTGAAGAAAGAGGTCGGCGATGAGGCGTTGGTGCAGATCCCGACGGGGGAGATGCTGTGGTGGATTAATGAAATATCCTATCCGAAATGAAATGAGGTCTGTGGGACCGGCTTTAGCCGGGAAGGCGCTTTCCCGGCTAAAGCC
>NZ_JBGLYM010000046.1:0-34057 GCF_047303955.1 Pseudomonas sp. Pseusp88
ACACGAATTGCTTGATTCAGTTGTTAAAGAGCGGTTGGTTGATCCTTTCGTCTCAACCGAGGCGCGCATTCTACAGCACCCTTCAAACTTGTCAACTTAAATTTTCAAAATTTTATTAGCAAAATCAATCATTTAAGTTACACCCCGTATCGATATGCTCGTTAGCGGGAGGCGAATAATACAGGATTAAAACACCCGGTCAACCCTCGTCTAAAAATTCTTTTCGTCACGTTTTTGATCAGTCGGTCGATGATGTGACATCGGCGCCTGGCTCTAACCTCATCGATTCATTGATAAGGCTTCAGCCCTGTTCCACCCTCCCCCCAGCGCCTTGACCAACCCGATATTGGCACTCAACTGCCGGGTCTGCAGATCCAGTACGGCGCGCTGCGCCTGCAAGGACGCTGTCTGTGCCACCACCACATCCAGATAACCAATCGCGCCCTGCTTGTAACGCTCAAGCGACAGGTTTTCCGTGTAGCGTGCGGCTTCGGCGGCCGAGTGCTGATCCTCCAGGGCGCTGCCCAGGCCGTCGATGATCGTCAGATTGTCTTCCACCTGCTCGAACGCTCCCAGCACCACTGCGCGGTATTTGCTTGCGGCCTCTTCAGTTGCGGCCCGGGCTGAATCGATCTGGGCCTGACGCGCGCCAGCGTCGAACAGGGTGGTGACCAGCGCCGGGCCGACCGCCCAGAACAGGTTGGGCGCGGTCAGCAGGTTGGCGAACTCGTCACTTTGATAGCCACCCTGGGCACTCAGGCTGATGGTCGGGAACCAGGCCGTGCGGGCCACGCCGATGCGTTTGTTGGCTGCTGCGATACGCCGCTCGGCGGCGGCGATATCCGGGCGCCTTTGCAGCAGGGTCGAGGGCACACCTACAGGCACTGCCGGTAAAGCGATGGAGGTGGTGTTGACTGGCAGGCTGAACTCAGATGCCGAAGCCCCTACCAGCGCGGCAATTGCATGCTCCATCACCGCTCGTTGCACCTGGTTCTGCTTGAGTTGTGATCTGGCGGAAGACAGTTGGGTATTGGCCCGGGCAACATCCAGCCCCGAGACAATGCCGCCATCATGCAGCCCCTCGGTCAGGCTGACAGCCCTGGTAAAGGCTTCGGCGGTGGCGCTGAGCAATTGGCTTTGCCGGTCGAGACCGCGCAGTTGAATGTAGCTGTCGGCCAATTGTGCTTGCAGGCTCAAACGCGCAGACGCCAGATCGGCCTGGGAGGCCTGAGCTTCGTCGGCGCCTGCGGCTACTGAATCACGCACTCGGCCCCAGAGGTCAACTTCGTAGTCAATCTGCAGGCCCAGGGTCGCGGAGTCATAGACATCCGCCGTGGTGCTTGAGCGCAAAGGCCGGGTGTCAGACTGGCGAATGCGCTGGCCATTACCGATGCCCTTGACCGTCGGAAACAGCCCCGAACGGACCTGGGTGACGAGCGCCTGCGCCTGACTATAGTGAGCCAGGGCCGCGCTCAAGGTCGGGTTGTTGACGAGCAATTGCTGTTGCAGCGCATCCAGTTGCGGGTCCTTATAGATGTGCCACCAGCCATCGCGGCTGATGTTGTCATTGGGCGTGGCGGTGCTCCACATACCCTGGGTGCGGAATTCGGTCGCGACGGGCGTCTGCGGCACCCTGTACTCCGGGGCCATGGAGCAGGCAGCCAAACCGAACATCGCAAATATCAGCAGACTGTATTTAGCCATGGGGTTTGGCCTCGGTCGCTGCTTTGGATATCTGCACGCTGTCGCTGTCGATCAGGCCGTCTGGAGGGGTGTCGATCACTCGATCAGAGGCCAGCAACCCGTCGCCGATTTCCACGCTGTCGCCGAAGTCCCGGGCAATGGTCACGCTCTTGAACAGTACATGGTTCTGCTGATCGAGAGTCGCCACCCGCATGCCATGGTCATCGAAGACCAGGGCGCTGGCCGGCAGGCGCAGGACATTGCTCTGCACCGGCAGATCGAACTGCACGCTGGTATAGGCCCCCGGCAGCAAGCGTCCGGAGGCGTTATCCACTTGCAGCTGGACCAGAGTGGTCCCGGATGACGCCGTTACCGAGTCTGCCGAGGCAATCACCGTGGCATTGAACTGCTCTTGTTTATACTCGGGCACGTTCAACCGCGCCTTGGTGCCGACGCGAACCTGAGGCGCGTAGCTCTGGGGGACTTGCACATACACCCTCAGGCGGCTGACGTCGGATACCGCGAACAGCTCCTGGCCGGCGCCGCCGCTACCGGCGTTGATCAGAGCACCGACGTCGGTGGAGCGGGAAGTGACCATGCCATCGAAAGGTGCAGTCAGGCGCTGAAAGCCTTTGGTGGCGATCAGTCGCTCGACATTGGCATTGGCGGCATTGACCTGAGCCTGACGGGCAGCAAGATTGCCGACGCGCTCGTCGACATCCTGTTTCGATACCGAATCCGATGCGAGCATGGCCTGCCAACGCTTGGCCGTGGTGCTGGCCAATGCAGCATTGGCCTGGGCTGTGGCCAGGTCTGCCTTGGCCTGGAGCAGTTGTTGGTCAAGTTCGGGAGTATCGATCTCGGCCAATACCTGGCCGGCCTTCACTTTGGTGCCAATGTCCGCCTTCCAGGACTTCAGATAGCCGCCGACCCGGGCGAAGATCGACGCCCGGGACCAGGCTTCCAGGCGCCCCGGCAGATTCAGTACGCCGCCCTGAGCCGGTACGCCGGGGCTGATCACGGTAACGCTGGGCAGGGCCTGATTGTCGGTCCAGGTTTTCAGCCTGGCGGATTCACTGGCACGTACGCTGATGCCGTAGAAGACAATGGCGGCCACGGCGCCTGCACCCAGCAGCAGGACGAGCATCGTGCCGCCCTTGCCCCGGCGTGGAGCGGGTTGAGTTGGCAAAGTATCAATGGACATGTCAGAAACCTCGGGCGGTGTTCGCCGCAACAGAAACGCGGCCATGCCGGGCATGGACCAGACTGAAAATGATAGGTACCAGGAACAGCGTGGCGACCGTGGCAAAGCTCAGGCCGCCGATGACTGCACGGCCCAGGGGTGCATTCTGCTCACCGCCTTCGCCCAGGCTCAGGGCCATGGGCGCCATGCCGATGATCATGGAAATGGCGGTCATCAACACCGGACGGAAGCGGGTAAATCCGGCTTCCAGGGCGGCCCGCAGCGGGTCACCGTGCTCAGCCAGGCGCTCGCGACAGAAACTCACCACCAGGATGGCGTTGGCCGTGGCCACTCCCATGCACATGATCGCCCCGGTTAACGCCGGGACCGACAAGGGTGTATGGGTGACGAACAGCATCCAGACGATCCCGGCCAGGGCCGCAGGCAATGCAGTGATGATCACGAACGGATCGCTCCAGGATTGGAAGTTGACCACGATCAGCAGGTAGATCAGCACCACCGCGCCCAGCAGGCCGAACAGCAGGCCGCTGAAGGCACTGTTCATGGTGGTCACCTGGCCTTGCAGGGCAACCTTGGAACCCTTGGGCACTTCGCTGGCATGGGCGGCGATGATGGCCTGGATATCCGCCGTCACCCCACCCAGATCGCGCCCCTGGGTCGAGGTGAGGATTTCCACCACTGACTGGATATCGGACTGGGTCACCACCGAGTTGCTGTGGCTGCGTTCCACCGAAGCCAGGCCGCCGAGGATCTGCCCGCTATTGTTCTGGCCTGCGGCGGTCAGCGGCAGGTTATGCAAGGCCGCCAGGGTGTCGAGGCTGTACTGCGGCGTTTGCAGGACGATGGGATAGGACACACCGTTGGCTGTATTAAGCCAGAACGTCGGCGCCACCTGGCTCGACCCCGCCAGGTTGACCACAAGGCTGTTGGTGATATCCCGCTCACTGATACCCACCAGTTGCGCCCGGGTACGGTCGACATTGATCTTGAAGGTCGGCAGTTGCTGGGACTGTTGCAGCCGCGCATCGGCCACGCCCGGCACCCGACGAATCTCCCGCAGCAAGGTAGCGGCATAGGCAAAGTTGGCAGGCAGGTTGTTGCCGGTGATCTGCAGATCGATGGGCGCTGACGAGCCGAAGTTGAGGATCTGCCCGACAATATCCGGCGGCGGGAACGAGAAAACAGCATTGGGGAATTGCCGGGGCAGTTGCTCGCGCAGTTGCCGCACATAGTCGGCGGTGGGTTGATGGTCTTCCTTTAGGCTGATCTGGATATCGCTGTCCTGTGAGCCCACCGTGCCCGTGTTGTTATAAGCGGTGTTGATGCCGCTGATGGACAGGCCGATGTTATCGACCACAGCGTTCAGCTCAGCCGGATCGATGATCTTGCGCACGCTGTTCTCGATATCGAAAACCAGCTGCGCCGTATTCTCCACGCGCATGCCCACCGGAGCACGAACGTGCATGAGGATCTGCCCGGAGTCCACCGCCGGGAAGAAGTTACGCCCGAGGAACGGCACCAGCGCGAATGAGGCAATCACAAAGGCAAAGATGCCGATCATCACCACCTTGCGATGCTGCAAGGCGCTGTCCAAAAGGTGGTGATAACCACCGCGAACCCGCTCGAAACGTGCTTCGAAACCGCGCTGAAAATTCACCAGCGGGTTGCGACTGGGCGCCTTGCCCTCGCCTTCGCCATGCTGCACATGGGGCTTGAGCAGGAAGTTGGCCATGGTCGGCACCAGGGTACGCGACAGGATGAACGAGGCGATCATGGCGAAGATCACCGCTTCGGCCATGGGCACGAAGAGGAAGCGCGCCACGCCTTCAAGAAAAAACATCGGCACAAAGACGATGCAGATGCACAGCAGCGAAACGAAAGCCGGTGTAACGATCTGCACCGCGCCGTCGAGGATCGCGGTCTCTACCGGCTTGCCCTGCTCCAGGTGCCAGTTGATGTTCTCGATGGTCACCGTGGCATCGTCGACCAGGATGCCCACCGCCAGCGCCAACCCTCCCAGGGTCATGATATTGAGAGTTTCCCCAAGCACCGACAGCGCGGTGATGGACGACAGGATCGCCAGGGGTATCGACACGGCGATGATCACCGTGGAACGCCAACTGCCGAGGAACAGCAGGATCATCAGGCTGGTCAGGGCCGCTGCGATCAGCCCTTCTCTGGCTACGCCGCTGATGGCCGAGCGCACGAACAACGACTGGTCACCGATCAGGTCGATATTCAGGTTATCGGGGAGCAGCCCCTTGGAGTCGGCCAGCTTGTCCTTGATCCCGGCGATCACCCCAAGCGTCGACGCCGAGCCGGTCTTGAGCACCGGGATCAACACCGAACGGTTCCCGTTGACATGGACGATGTTGGTCTGGGGCGGGCTGCCGTCCTTCACCGTGCCAACGTCACGAATCAGCACCGTGGTGCCGTTGGCGCTCTTGATCGGCAGGTCTTCCAGGTCCTTGAAGGCCGTGGGCGAGTTGTTCAGTTGCAACATGTATTCGTAGCCGCCGATCTTCTCAGTGCCCACCGGAGTGATCTGGTTCTGCGTTGCCAGGGCATTGGCGACATCCTGGGCCGACAGGCCCCTGGCCTGCATGGCTGCCGAATCCAGATCGATCTGGACCTGACGGGTCTTGCCGCCGAACGGATAAGGCAGTGACGCCCCGGCCACGGTGGTGAGCATCAGGCGCACGGTATTCAGACCGATATCGCCAAGCTTCTGCTCGCTGAGGCCGTTACCGGACAACGCCAGTTGCACGATGGGCACGGTAGAGGCGCTGTAATTGAGGATCAGCGGCGGAACGGTGCCTGGCGGCAGGTTGCGCAGGATGGCCTGGGCCACTGAGGTCAGTTGGGCGTTGGCGGTACTGATATTGACCCCGGGCTGGAAGAATACCTTGACGATGCCGTAGCCGTTGAGCGACTGCGCTTCGATATGACGGATATCGTTGACGGTGGTGGTCAGCACGCGCTCGAAAGGCGAAGTGATGCGCCCCGCCATCTGGTCCGGCGGCAGGCCGGTGTACTGCCAGATCACCGCAATCACCGGGATCTTGATCTCCGGAAAGATATCGGTTGGCGTTCGCCAGGCTGCCAGCGGGCCGATGATCAGAATGAGAATTGCCAGAACAACGAACGTATAAGGTCGTCGCAATGCGACACGCACAAGGCCGAGCATAGAGGTGATCCAAGCAGAGGGAGTGAGCCGCCGGGAAAAGGTGGCATATGCCACAATAATGAATTTACTGGCATACGCAAGCAAATTGTTTCAGGCTATATCTACCTGACCGCAAGGACAGAAACCGCTTGTTCGAGACTGTCTCGCGTGCATAATCGTGGCTTAATCCTGTTGTGCAGCTGGATCGCAGCGCACACATGTGGGACCGGCTTTAGCCGGGAAGAGGCCTGTCCAGGCCACGCCGATGGTGTGCGCAGCAAATGATGCCTTCCCGGCTAAAGCCGGTCCCACGTAAACGCGGAGAGCCAATACTTTTGAAACTGTCTGACTCCTGCCCCGCCCAGAGCATGGCCAGCAGCTGCGCGAACGGCTCGGTGCGCCGGGCATCGCGACGGCTGGGGCAAATCTATGACGAAGCGTTTACCGGCACCGGCCTGAAAGCCACCCAGTACTCGCTGCTGTCCCATATCGCCCGTGGCAACGAACCGAAGATGCGTGATCTGGCCGATGCCCTGGTGATGGACCTGTCCGCTCTGAGCCACAGCCTCAAGCCCCTGGTGCGCGATGGCCTGGTCAACGTACTGGTGGACGAACTCGACCGGCGCAGCCGACGCGTGCTGCTGACTGAAAACGGTTGGGCGAAGTACCGCGAGGCCCAACAGATTTCTGAGCGAGTGTCGTCGATTTTCGAGAAGGCCTTCGGTATCGAAGAGACCGTCAAACTGCGCAGCGCACTGGATCTGATTTCATCGGAAACCTTCGCCCAGTCGCTGCTTGAGGAACTGCACGCGCCGGCTGATTGAGCCTGATCAGCTCCCGGCCAGGACCGCCTCGGGCGCTCCCGCAGCATTAGCCGAAGCGCCGGAGCGAAAGCGCTGACGGTATTCCACCGGGCTGATGCCCAGACGCTTTACGAATACCCGTCGCAGGCTGTCGGCACTTTCAAAACCGCACTGATTGGCAATTTCTTTCATTGACTGCTCGGTAGCTTCCAGATAACGCCGCACCGCATCAATCCGCGCATCGGCGAGGAAGGCCATGGGCGGCAGGCCGGTCTCCTTGGTAAACAGCCGCGACAGGTTGCGCGGGCTCATGTGCACTCGCTCGGCCAGGGCTACCAGACTGTGATTCAGATGCAGGTGGGTCAGCAGGTAGTCCTGCACTGCTTCGACATGGGAATCCACCCCGCCCTGCATGTCCAGCAATGGGCTGAACTGCGACTGTCCGCCGGCGCGACGCAGATACACCACCAGGTACTTGGCGACATCAATGGCCATGCGCTTGCCGAAGTCCTCCTCGATCATCAGCAACGACAGATCGATCCCGGCGGTCACCCCGGCCGTGGTGTAGATAGTGCCGTCCTTGACATGGATATGGTCGGGATCGACATGAGCGGACGGAAACAGCTCGCTCAAATGCGTGGCGTCCATCCAGTGAGTGGTCACCGACTTGCGTTCGATCAGGCCGGCGGCGCCCAAGGCAAATACGCCGTTGCAGATCGCCGCCAGGCGGCGGCAGCGCTTCTCCTGGACCTTGAGCCAGTCGCACAGGGTCGAATCGGCATACACATCAAAAATCCCCAGCCCGCCCGGCACGATGATCGTGTCGAAATGCGGGCAAGGGTCAAAATCGTGCGGTCGGGAATCACCGTCAGGCCGCTGGAAGACAGCAGCGGACTGCGCGTGGTGCCTACCGTCAGCATCTCGTATTCACACTCGCCGTTGCTCAGGACCTTGACCTGGGCGAAGGCATCCTTGGGCCCGGCGATATCCAGCAACTGGAAGCCGGGAAATAACACCATTCCCACGCTGATCTTGCGCATAAGGACTCCTGTGCTGCGATTGTCGATTCAATGACCGGTCGCGGCCGGACAGGCCCGCGACCGACCACCCCTCATCCTAACGGAGCAAATTCACCCGCAGACAACGACTGCGACTGGCGGCGAAACCACCAGGCCGCGATCCCGCCCATTGCCGCCCAGAACACCGCGTTGACCAATAGGGTGACCAGGCGAAACTGCGCCTGCAACGCCTGGGGTGCAAGGGAATGGTGCTCGGCGGGCTGCGGCGCGCCGAGCAAATGCGGCAGTACCAGCAACACCACGGCAGTCACCTTGAGGCTCCAGTGTCGACCGAACACCAGCAAGGCCAGCGCAAAGGCCGTGGCCAATGCCGTGGCGCCCCACCAGTCCTGTCGCGAGGAAAGCTCTGCAGCGGCCGTGCCAGGCAACTCCGGTGGCAGACCCGCCGCTGGCGCCAGACAAAAGGTTGCGTAACCGGCCAGGCCCCACAAGACGCCCTGCCAGACCTTGGTCGGCGCCCGCAGATTGAACAACGCGGTAAGCATCAGGGAAAAACCGATGGCCACCACCAGATCGCCACCGAAGGTCGACAGCGTACGCTGCCAGCCGTCTTCCGGTGACCAGGCTTGGGTATCGTGTTCATGCTCATGGCCGCCCGCGGCATGAGTATGGGCAGGCTGCACCGCCACTTCGGCGTGCTCAAAGGTTTCCGCCTGGAGAATCAGTGGCGTGACCCACAGGCTTTGCATCAGAGTCAGCAGCAACGCCGCAATGGCGCCGGTGTAACAGGCCGTGGTGACGATGTGTTTGAACATGCTCATGCTCCTCTGGCAACGACCATCAATGGCACGGGAATCCGGAACTGTGGCGGGTATCGTGTGCGGCGTTGTGCACCAGCTCCATATGCGAGAAACCGGCGAAGTACACCAGCGACAGGCCTATCAGAATCGAGCCGAAGGTGACCAGCAGACGGTTGCCACGACTGTGGCTGGTGGCCTGGATAAATACAGTGCTGCTCATGGCATATTCCTCAAATCAGTGAGTGTCGGGTTTCAGGGCGCCAAGGCGCGCTTGCAGTTCTCGGGTATCCAGCAGCGAGTGCTCTTGCAGCACCTTGATCAGCGCTTCAAGGAAGCGCTCGTAATAGTCCCAGGGCGGCTGGTTGCCACAGGGCAATTGCTCCCAACTGGCAATGGAGCCGATCAGGTTCTGGCGAAACGCCTCCCACTCGAAATGCCCTTCCTTCGACAGGGCCAGCGCCATGCCGTAGAGACTGCGTTGCCAGTCTTGGGCAAAGTGCAGGCGGCCCTGGGAGCGCGGTGGCGAATCCTTGTGACCGAGCATGCTGTTGGCAGCGAACTCTTCGAATCGGGTAAACATGAGCGATTCCTCAGGCAGCGGGCAGTTGCACCAGGGCCACGCCCATCATCGATTCAGGAGTGACCAGTTCGGCCAGTTGCGCTTCGCTCAGGTGTTCGGAGTTGGCTGGCCGTTCCGGCACCACGAACCAGCGGATTTGCGCACTGCTGTCCCATACCTCGACCCTGGTCTCGTCGCTCACCGGCACACCGAACTCGCGCAGCACCGCCCGCGGCTCACGCACGCCCCTGGCACGGAATACCGGGTCCTTGTACCAGTACGGCGGCAGGCCGAGGATCGGCCACGGGTAGCAGGAACAGAGGGTGCAGATGATCAGGTTATGCACCTGGGCATTATTGGCGACTGCCAGCATGTGCTCGCCCTCGGCACCGTCCATGCCTTGGGCGAGGTTCAGTTCGGCAATGGCCTTGGGCGTGTCGGCAAGCAGGCGTTGCTTGTAGCCCTCGTCGACCCAGGCCCGGGCGACTATCTTCGCGCCGTTGAACGGCCCGGCCACGGTTTCGAAATGGCTGAGCACGGTGTCCACCGAGTCGCTGCCGATCACCCCTTTCTCAATCAGCAAAGCCTCCAGCGCCCGGACTTTTGCCGCGCTTTCGGTTTCACGTTGTTGTTCATACTCAAAGAGCTGGCTCATGGAAAACTCCGTTGCAAGGATTCGGTTAAACGGCTGGCTGTAGGTAGGCTTCGAACAGGTCGGCGTAGATCGTGGTGTTGGCCTCGCTCTTGCCCTCGCCCCAGATATGCGCCGCATCAAAGGCCACGCGATACACCGGCATCGGCTCGCCAATACCGTCGAGCCCGGTGTTGACGAAGTAGGCGAAAGCACCGGAATAGACCTCGACAATAGTGCCCGGCTTGTTGCGCAGGTAACCCGGCAGACGGGTGTGATCCACAGCCACGGGGTCGGCCACTTTCACGCTGTCGCCCTTGAAGAAAAGCGGCTCGCCGGCGTAGGGCCGCAAGCCGGAATCGCCTTCATGCAGGTAGCGCACGATCTGTTCGCGAATCGCCGGGCGGGGCTGCTCCGGCAGCGGTGCGTCGGGCTGTTCGCGATAGTGCCGGGTCCTGTTCTTCAGCTCGTCGCCAGAGATGTAACCCTGTTCGACGAAGAAACCGGAAATGCCCATCAGCCACTTTTCGTAGTAACGAAACTTGAAGTATTCGAACGGCTGCATGCCTTCGGCGCCGGTGCGCAGGGAGGCCCAGGTCCAGTCGCTCTTGAACGCTGTCGGCAGGGTGTCCACGGGATACCTGGGCAAGGCTTCGCTCAGGTGCGCGCTCTCGGCCATCATGGCGGTGTGGATGCCGAAGATGCGTTTTTCCCATGCCTCGACAAACACCTGTTTTTCGACGCTCACGGGGCCGAGGTTTTCCAGGCCGCCGAGGTAGTGTTGTAGTTTCATCCAGTGCTCCAGAGAGAAGTGACAGCAATCAGGCCAGTTGTGGATTGGGTTTGCTGGTCAGGGCATCGCCCAGGCGTTCGGAGACGTAACCGAACACCGCGCCGGTAAGCAGCGCCGCAGCGGCGATCAATGCCGGGTTGGCCAGCCCGGGGGTGGTCATGGGTTTGCCACCTACAGCCGTGGTGCCCACGGTCGACGCAAAGCCCCAGACAATGGCTGGCAGGATGCTCAACAGCGGCACCTTGGAGGCCTGAACCATGCCCGCACTTCCCGCCCCCACCAGAATGGCGATGAAAAATGGCGCCTCACTGACCGTGGCGATCCCCAGCAACACCAGGGAACTGATCACCAGCCCTGTGAGGTTGGAGGCGACGCTGCGGACAAACCCGGCATTGCCGCCGCCGACGATAAAGAACGAGGCCCAGGCAATGAACGTGACCCACACCGGCACCGGGAACACCGTGGCCGTGATGTAGGTGTCCAGTACCGCGAGGAGGCCAATGCTGACGGTGTAGGCTTCTTGCTTTTTCATGGGACGATTTCCTGACAAAGGGGTTGGCGTTGTTATGGCAGGCTGAAAAAAGAAATCAGGCGGCGTGCAGGCAATCGAGAAAGCCCTGCAGCAGTTGTTCGCTGTCCAGATCGCGACCGATAAAGACAAATCGGTTCAGCCGTTCTTCGTCACTTTCCCAGCGCGGCCCCGGCACCGCTTCCAGCAGCATGTGCACGCTGTGGAAATGGAAACGCCGGGCTTCACTGGCGAAATTGAGCAGGCCCTTCATGCGCATCAGTTGCTGGCCGTTGCTCTGCACCAGCTGGTTGATCCAGCGGTTGAAGCGCTCGGCATCCAGGGCGCCGGCCAAAACCACGGAACAGGAGGAAATGGATGCATCATGCTCATGGTCATGGCCCTCGTCGTCGAGGATGTCCGGCTCGATCATCAGCAGATTGGGCAGAGAGAAACGCTTGGTGCCCAGCAGCTCATGCACCGGCACTTGCGAGTGATGGGTCTGTACGACGGTCGCCGTCCGGTTGACCAGCTTGATCTGCCGACGCAACGCCGCCAACTGGATCTGGCTGACCAGGTCGGTCTTGTTGAGGATCAGGGTGTCGGCAAAGGCAATCTGCTCGCGAACGATCTCATCGGCCAGTTGCCCGTCCAGGTGCAGGGCGTCGATCACGGTCACCACCGACTCCAGTTCCACACGAGTGCGCAGATCCGGATCTGCGAGGAAGGTTTGCAATACGGGTGCGGGGTCGGCCAGGCCCGAGGTTTCAATGATCAGGCGGTCCAGGCGATTGCCCGCCAGGGCCAACATCTCCTTGATACTGCTGACCAGGTCAGCGCGCACCGTGCAGCAGACGCAGCCATTGTTGATCTCGATAAGCGCTTCCTGCTCAGCAACAATCAA
The DNA here is from genome assembly GCF_047303955.1 of Pseudomonas sp. Pseusp88. Classification (NCBI taxonomy): domain Bacteria; kingdom Pseudomonadati; phylum Pseudomonadota; class Gammaproteobacteria; order Pseudomonadales; family Pseudomonadaceae; genus Pseudomonas; species Pseudomonas sp. Pseusp88. The sequence continues at coordinate 12,071 of NZ_JBGLYM010000046.1, forward strand.
CTGGCCGTCGATTCCTACCTCACCGAATTCGTTGACGACGACGCCGATCCGGTAGTGCTCGTTCTGTTGCAGCAGATGATTGACCAGGGTCGTCTTGCCCGCCCCGAGAAAACCGGAGATGACCGTGACCGGGATTTTTCCAATCGCCATGATTTGCACCTGTTGTGGCCGTGTCTGGTGCCGCTGGATTCAGCGGCTTTCGGGCTACAGGTGCGATTTCCAGTCCGACTTTTTCGGACTGTCCACGCTGGTCACGTTGTTGTCACGTTTGGTTGGGTTATGTGGCCGGAATGGTCGGCACGGGCCGAAACGGACAACGGCGTGTTTTTTACGGGGGAGGCAAACGGGGGAATATAGTGATCCGGGGCACTGTTTCGGGGCGGGCGCACCAAACTAAGGTTCACGCAGATCTACGAGATCCGTTGGAGCCGGGTTTGCCCGCGAATCAGACGGCGCGATGTGTCAGATACACCGCGTTATCGTTCTTCGCGGGCAAGCCACGCTCCAACGGTAATGCCTGGCCTTAAAAAACCAGTTTATAGCCAATCAGAATCAGCATTGTCGCCAGGCAAGGCCGCAACACCTCATCCGAGATACGTCCGCTCAACTGGCTGCCCGCATAGATACCCGGCAGCGAGCCCATCAACAGGAAGCCCAGCACCGACCAGTCCATATTACCCATACTCGCATGACCAAGCCCGGCGACCAGGGTCAAGGGCACGGCGTGGGCGATTTCGGTGCCGACCAGACGGCGGGTCGGCAGCAGCGGATAGAGGATAAAAAGCGCCACTGTGCCCAGGGCCCCGGCACCGATGGACGTGAGGGCGACCATGATGCCGAGGATCAGGCCGGTAACCACCGTCATCACATTCAGGCGTCGACCGCCGGGCTGGTAGTTGCCGCCTGCACGCTTATGGGCAAAGGCCAGCAGACGTTTCTTGAAGAAGATCGCCAGGGCAGTGAGCAGCAGGACCACGCCCAGGGCCTGTTTGATCACGCTGTTCAGGGCCGAGGGCGAAGTTTGCAGTTCGCTGAGAAACCACAGCGTCAGGGCCACGCCGGGCACGCTGCCCAAGGTCAGCCAGCCGGTAATGCCCCAGTCGATATTGTCGTTCTTGCGGTGCACCAGCACGCCGCCGGACTTGGTGATCGCGGCGTACAGCAGGTCGGTGCCGACCGCCGTCGCCGGATTGATGCCAAACCACAGTAGGATGGGCGTCATCAATGAACCACCACCGACACCGGTCATGCCAACGATAAAGCCCACGAGCAAACCCGCGACCACCAGACCTGTACTACCGAAATCCATCGTGATGCCTTATCTAATGCTGCTATTGCGTGGAAAAACGCGCAGCAGCATAACGACTTTCCTCAATGGCCCTTAGAACGATGCGGTCTAACTTTATAACCGGGGCGGATTTTCATTTGACCCTGGATTTCGGCTGCGGGCATGATGGGTCCATGACTTTCAATCAGTTCACCCCGACCACTACCACCACAACCGCCCCTGGCGGGCTGCCGGTGTGGACGTGAGCTGAACAAACGTATCACCCAAGGCCCCGCCAGCAATGGACGGGGCCTTTTTTGTGCGCCGTCCGGACTGGTTCATGAAAAGGAGATCCACATGTCCGTATCCGCCCACCGTAGCGCCCTGCTGGTCATCGATATGCAGGTCGGTCTGTTCAATGGTCCTGAACGCCCCATGGAGGGCGAGCGCATCCTCGCCACCATCAACACCCTGGCCCGTAATGCGCGCAAGGCGGGCTGTCCGGTGATTCTGATACGACATACCGGCCCCGAAGGTTCGCCGATTGCCCCAGGCAGCCCGTTCTGGCAACTGGTGCCGGGCCTGGAAACAGACGCCAGCGTAGACATTTTTATCGACAAGATGCGCCCCAGTTGCTTCCACGGCACCGGGCTGGCCGAGCGGCTTGTCGAGGCGGGAGTTGATGAAGTGGTAATTTGCGGGATGAAAACCCAGTACTGCGTCGACAGTACCTGCCGACAAGCCCGGGACCTGGGCTTCCGGGCGGTCCTGGTAGCCGATGCCCACACCTGCATGGACACCCCGGCGCTCTCGGCCCGGGCGATTATCGAGCACCACAACCAGACCCTGAACGGGCCTTTTGTGAACTTGCTGAACGCCAGCCAAACGACATTCTGATACAGGCAAATCCGTGCAACTTCGCTCCATCGATCCTGTCGATACTTAACATCGGCAGGAGCGCCCTTCCGCCGAAAATTCGTGAGCGTACTATCTATCCCAACATCAACACGTAATCGAGGGGCCTGACCATGCTGGTACATCTACTGACTTGCCTGACGCTGACAGCCCTGACCGGTTACGTGGTTTCGCTGATTCTTTTCAGCCCGCTGAGCAATGCCGACAACGCTCATGAAGATGAGCACGACCACGGCCCGCAGCGCGCGTGAGCCCTATCAAACTGTCTGAATGACTGGCCCGGAGTATTCGATATGCCTCAAACCCTCTCTTTGCACGTCTCGTTTCCCAACTTCGGCAGAAACTACTATTCCCAGCACGTCGTCTATAACCGCAAGCCAGCGCTGGTGGTGGACGATCGTTTCGATGATTTCCTGATGTCGTCGGCATCCCTGCATTTCAACAACGCAGTGATCGGCCTGAACGACCAGTTCCGCTTTCTCAACGACATCCTCGCCCACCATCTGCTGGAACAGGAAGCCGAACACCGCCCTCACCATGCCCGGCAGGTCAGTCAGGGGTTGCAGGCCTGATACCTCGGTCACGACCAAAAAATGCAGTGGCCTGAATTGGAATGATATCGGTGGGACCGGCTTTAGCCGGGAAGGCGTCATTTCCGATCAAGGAAATGTGTATGTTGTACCAGCCCCTTCCCGGCTAAGGCCGGTCCCACAACCGACAGCGCAGCGACTTCGGGCTCAGGCCCAGCCATCCTTGCGCTTGCGCCCACGGGTCAGCGCCGGAAGAATCAGCCCCAGCAGCAGACCACCGCCGGCAATAGAGCCGCCGTAGACCATGTAACGCATCAACACCTGGTTGTTCTCGTCCCCCAGCTTGGCCTGGGTGGAACGCAGTTCCGACTGGGCGGCGCTCAATTGCTCATTGAGGGCCTTGGTGCGGTTTTCCAGGTCGTCGATCATGGCTTTGCGCGAATCCATGGTCTCCTGCATGCCCTGTACCCGAGTCTTCCAGGTGTTATCGATATTGTCGAGCTGGCCGGTCAGGTCGGCCACTTTCTGGGTCAGTTGCGGCAGGCGTTCGGCCTGGCCCGGAACGTCCTGCAGGTCACTGCTGGGGATCCACACCGTACCGCCCCCCTCGCCCCGGACCTGACTGTAATCGCCCTGGGTGCTGATCAGATCGACTTTCTGCCCGGACTTGAGGGTGCCGACGATCCGATAGCCATCGGTAGGCCCACTGCGTACATAAGTGCTGAGGGTGTCACTGACCCAACGTTCATTGGTGGTGGCCTGGGCTGCGCCGGCGCCGAAAGTAGCCAGCAGGCAGATGCCCAGCATACGCCGCGATTGACTGGACAGACGGGAAATAAGTCGAGAACGGTGACGAGACATAGGCATGGTGATCTTCAATAAAAAATACACAAGGCGCCGAAACCCGGGCCGATTGACGATAGAGCCACCTTCACAAGCTGGCTGTTTATGCAGGGAAGTACGCTGAAAATCTTCCCTGAAGATCGACCGGCTCACTGCGCTACCCGATCGATCCGCACACTGACAGACCATACAAATCGTTTCAGGTTCATTGCCCGGGCTGCCGCATATCGCGTAACCGGCTATGCTGTCGCGCCCTTTTCTCGCCGGTTTTGCTGAGGTCGCACCATGTCAGAGCGTGAAATCATCATCCCGCCATCCATGCAGCCCATCGTCGAGCGCGCCGGTTATGCCCCTGCCGTCAGGGTCGGCAAGACGATCTATTGCGCCGGCCAGGTCGGGCGCACGTCAGCACTGGAAGTCATCACCGAACCCGAGGCGCAATTCGTCGCCTGCTGGGAAAACCTGCGCCAAGTGCTGGCCGCTGCGGGCTGTACCTTCGAGGATGTAGTAGAGATGACCACCTACCATGTCGCCATGAGCCAGCACATGGCGGTGTTCCGTGAGGTCAAGAATCGCCTGTTTCCTCGCGGCCAGTGCGCCTGGACCTCGATCGGTGTGTCCGAGCTGGCGCATCCAGGGCTGCTGGCGGAGATAAAATGTATTGCCGTCCAACCCTCGTAAACATGACGACGGTACGTTACAGCCACCGTGCGTCAGTTAGTGCGCCGGGGCAGGCGTCATGGAGTTGCAATGTAGCGGGCCGACAGTGATATCGTAATGAAATCATCGCCATAGGCCGCCACCTTCCTCTGCTGGCGCCGCAGCTTTTATATATTCCTGCCATCAGGGTTTTTCCATGCCTCATCGCCCAGCGCCGTTTCCCTTGGACGAAGCCCGTCGTATTGCTGCCCTCGAGCACTTCGAGATTCTCGACAGCGAGCAGGAGCAGGCCTTCGACGACATCGTGCAGTTGGCTACCGCCCTGTGCCAGGTGCCGATTGCCCTGGTCTCGCTGGTCGACCGCGAACGCCAGTGGTTCAAGGCCTGCATTGGCCTGGATGTCGCCGAAACCCATCGCGACCTGGCGTTCTGCGCCCATGCCATCCTCGAACCGGACAGCCTGTTGATCGTCGAGGACGCGACCCTGGACCCGCGCTTTCAGGAAAGCCCGCTGGTCCTTGGCCCACCGTTTATTCGCTTCTATGCTGGCGCCCCGATCATCACTGAAGGCGGTCACGCGCTGGGCACCGTATGCGTAATAGATACCGTGGCGCGCACTTTGTCTGCCGTGCAGTACCAGGCGTTGCAGGCGCTGGCGCGACAAACGGCGGCGCTGGTGCAACTGCGCCTGCTCAACGAGCAACAGGCCGAACAGACCCGCATCCTCAGCCGCCAGATCATCGAGGCACTGGCCGATGACGAGAATCAGCATGCGCCATTGCGGCAAAAGCAGCGTGTGGCGTCGGTCGGCCAGTTGACCAGCGGTATCGCTCACGATTTTAACAATCTGCTGCAATCGATCAGCGTCAGTTTCCAGCTGATCGAACGTAAATACCGCCAGCCTGACGATGTGTTGCGCTGGGCGACCATGGGTCTGCAGGCGGTGGCCAAGGGCGCCAGCCTGATTACCCATCTGCTGGCGTTCTCCCGTGATGCGGCTCCCGATCTGCACCCTCTGGACATCGGTATGCGCATCGACAGCATGCGTGACTTGCTCTGTCGGGTGCTGGGCCCCAAGGTCCAGTTGGACTTCGTGTTCTATCCGATTCCGCTCAAGGTCCTGTGCGACGCCACTCAGCTGGAAGCGGCGATGCTCAACCTGCTGATCAACGCCCGCGATGCCATGGGCGACATTGGCCAGATCCGCGTGTCCACTCGCTCCCTGAATCTCAAAGGCGACACCGAGCTGCCGGACGGGCGCTATCTGGAGCTGTGCGTCAGTGATAGCGGACCGGGCATGAGCGCAGACGTGGCGGCACGGGTATTCGAGCCATTCTTCACCACCAAGAAGGACGGCAAAGGCACCGGCCTGGGTCTGGCCCAGGTCTATGGCTTCGCCCTCAAGGCCGGAGGTATCGCGCGGGTACAGAGCGAACCGGGCAAAGGTACGACGTTGCAACTGCTGCTCAAGATAGTCGACGACGAGCCGACCCTGATCAGCGCCGAAGCCGACCCCGCACAACCGGCCAGAGCGAAAGCCCATGCACATATCCTGCTGGTAGATGACGACCTGCTGATTCGCAGCAGCCTGGGCGAATTACTGGCCGACAGCGGCTACGATGTGTCCACGGCCAGCACCACCAGCGCCGCCATGCAAGTCATTGAACAGCGCATCCCGGACCTGGTGGTCACCGACTACGCCATGCAGGGCTTCAGCGGTGCCGATCTGGCGCGAATGCTCCGCGAGGTCATGCCTGGCTTGCCGATCGTGTTCATGACCGGCGATGCCGATCTGGACTCAGTACGCGAAAAGATCGGCGCCAAGGCGCCGTTGCTGCAAAAGCCGGTATTGCTGGAGGAGTTGGTGGCTACGATGCAAGGGGTGTTGGCGTAATAGCCGCAATCCTTTGGGGGTGTGAACAAATGATGGGGGAGCGAATTCGCTCCCACAGTTCCCTGCATCATTCACTCCCACACAGCGTCCAGAAACTGCCGCAAGTCAGATCTTGAACCGCCCGACAAACCCGCTGAGTTCTTCGGAAACCGTCACCAGCGAGTGCGACACGGTCTTGGTCGCCCCCACCACCTCGGCCACCTTGCCAGCATCGCTGCTGATACCGACGATATGGCGGTTGATGTCCTCGGCGACCTGATGCTGCTCTTCGGCTGCGGTGGCGATCTGCATGTTCATGTCCTTGATCACCGTCACCGCGTTATGCACCCCGGCGAACGCCGCTTCCACCTGAGCGGTGTAGGCCACGGAGGCATTGGACTGCACCAGGCTTTCCTGCATTTCCTGGGTCACGCTACGGGTGCTGTCCACCAGTTGGGTCAGCAGGGAGTTGATCTGTTCGGTGGAATCACTGGTGCGTTTGGCCAGGGCCCGTACTTCGTCGGCAACCACGGCAAAACCACGGCCCTGATCTCCGGCCCGTGCGGCTTCGATGGCGGCGTTGAGCGCCAGCAGGTTGGTCTGCTCGGCAATGCCCTTGATGGTGCCAAGGATGTCGTTGATGGCGTGGGTGTCCTTGGCCAGGCCTTCGATAGAGCCGGAAGCCGCCTGGATGCGCTGCCCCAATTGCTCGACCTGCTTGATCATCAAGGCAATGACTTTCTGCCCGATACCGGCCTGATCTTCGCCTTCCTTCGCTGCGGCGGCCGCATTGCTGCAGTTCTGCGCGACTTCGTTGGAAGTGGCGACCATCTCGTGGAAGGCCGTGGACAGCATGTCCACCGCCTGGGCCTGACGCTGCGCGGCGTTATCCAGAGTAGTGGCCTGCTGGCCGATACTGCCGGCGCTTTGCTCGACGCTCTGGCTGGACGAGCGGATATCGCGGATCAGCATCTGGATTCTAGCCATGAAGGCGTTGAAACCTTCGGCCAGGACAGCCGTCTCGTCCTTGCCGCTGGTATCCAGGCGGCGCGTCAGGTCGCCCTCGCCGCTGGCGATGTCTTTCAGGCTGCGGGACGTCTGGTTGATCGGGGCAATCAGTTTGTTGGCCAGGGTCCAGCCCAGGGCCACGAAGACCAGAATCAGCACGATGCCCATGCCCATGATCATCAAAGCGATGCTCTTGGCCTTGGCAGCGACTTCAGACGACTCGATCAGGCCGATATATTTCCAGCCCAGGCGCTCGGAGTGATAGACGTTGGCGGTGTATTGCTTGCCGTTGAGCGTCACTTCCGTACGGCCCGAGGTCAGCCCGGCCAGTTGCTTGTAGCCGTCGCCGAGGCTGTCGAGCATCTTGAAGTTATGCGCCGGGTCGCTGGGGTCGGCCAGCACGTTGCCGGTGTCTTCGACCAACATCAGGTAGCCGCTCTGGCCGAAGTGCACACGTTTGACCGATTCAGTCAGCTGCTTGAGCGATACGTCCAGACCAATCACCCCGTAACCGCCGGTAGCATCAGTGAAACGCTGTACGGTGGAAATAATGGTGGCGTCATCTTCCGGAAAGAAGTACGCCGCCGTACGCACCGGCTTGCCGTTGCCGGACATACCCGTGGTAAACCAGCCGCGGGTCCGTGGGTCGTAATTGGCCTTGATGGTGCTGGCCGGATATTGCAGGTAACCACCCTGGCTGCTGCCCATGTAAACATAGGCATAGGCCGGATGCGCCTTGCCGACCTGGGTGAAGTTGGCATAGACCTCACCGGCCTTGCCGGTGGTAGGCTCCTGCAACTGGGAGGCCTGGCCGATGCTCATGTAGTTGGGCATCGTGCCATCCACGCTTTTGAGCAGCGCACTTTCCGACATCGCCATGGCATTCTCGGCGACACCGCTCAGGAAGACATTGAAGCCGTTGTCGACCTCGGCCATCTGCTTGCTGCTGCTCTCGTCGAAATAAGCCTGTTCACGTTCCATCACCATCCTGGAAACGAAGAGGGTGATAATCAGAATCGGGATGATGGTTATTGCGATAAATGCCGCAATCAGTTTGTTTCGTATAGTCATCAGAATGCACCCGACTTCGATAAATGTAGTGTTGCCCACTTGCTGCTAGCAAGTCTCATACCGCTCTCAAGCACATGTGGTATCCCTGTGCTCTGGCGTCGCATCCTCAATGACGAGGAGTCGCCCCGGGAACGCTGCAAGCCTTTTATTTCGGCGCCTCGCGCCTTTTGCAGGGACAGTCCGCAGGGCATTCAACAGGTTATTTGTTACCGCTTTACACCTTCCATTGGATAGACTTGCGCTCGCCCCCCATATCCACCGCCCAGGGACCGCCATGATTCAGCTCCGCCCAATGACCCGTGAAGATTTCGAGCACTTCTGGCCGACCTTTCATGCAGTGGCCAGTGCGCAGCAGACTTACGCCTATGATCCGCAACTGAATCAGGAACAGGCTCGCCAGCTATGGATGGACCTGCCGTTGCACACCTGGGTGGCCGAAGATGAACAGGGCCGCCTGCTCGGCAGCTATTACCTCAAGGCCAATGCCGCGGGGCCCGGCAGTCATGTCTGCAATTGCGGCTATATGGTCAGTGAAGCCGCCCGTGGACGTGGGGTGGCACGGTTGATGTGCGAACATTCTCAACAACTGGCGCGGGACAGCGGCTTCCTCGCCATGCAGTTCAATTCGGTGGTGTCGAGCAATGACGTGGCGGTGGCCCTGTGGCAGAAGCTCGGTTTCGAGATCGTCGGCCGCCTGCCCCGCGCGTACCGTCACGCCCAGTTGGGGTTGGTGGATTGCCTGGTGATGTACAAATGGCTGGGTGAGCAAGAGATTAACGCGGAGCCTGCTCAGCCCAGGTTGATTGGGCGCAAGAATATCGAGTCGGTGATTTCGCGACCGCGCAGGCGCCCCTGACTCGTGGGAGCGAAGCTTACCCGCGAATCGGCGACAAGATTTATCAGGTAAACCGTGTCAAGCCGTTCGCGGGCAAGCCTCGCTCCAACGCCCCCCCTAAACCTCGCACAAAGGCGTAATCAGATACGCACACCGCCGCGCGCCCTGCAGCAGATGCTCGGTGCGCTCCACCCGCGCCTCCAGCACCTGCTCGAAGGTTTGTAGTTCCGAACGGCAAAAGCCCTGGCAGGTGGTCGCCGCCGCGCAGATCGGGCAGTGGTTTTCCACCAACAGGAATGAGCCGTCGTCCTGGGTGCTGAACTCCGCCATATAGCCTTCCCGACTGCGAAGCTGCGCCAGCAACTCCACTCGCCCTTGCAGGTCCGCCGCCCTGGCCAGTTCCCGGCGATAGTCATCGCGACTCTGCTCTTCGCGCACGCCGATCAGACGATCGATGGCCTGTTCGCCAAAGGTCTCGCGTACGGCATCCAGCAGTTGCACGGTGAGGCCGCCATGACCATCGGGAAAGCGCCCGTGGCCCTTGGCGGTCAGTTGCCAAAGCTGCGCCGGACGGCCAACTCCTCGCGCCTGGGAAAACGACTCGACCAATCCCGCCGACACCAACTTGACCAGTTGCTGACGCGCCGCCTCGGCGGTCATGCCCAGCACGCTGCCGGCATCCACCGCCTGTTGCGGCCCCCGCATCTTGAGCAGATGCAGCAGCCGATCGGCAGTGGACTGCATCCCCTCCGAATTTAACAAGTGTTTGCTTGACAAATACCAGCCCACCCAGCGTAAATAAAAAAAGAAATATCTTGTTAAAAGGTAAGGCATCGCGCATTGGATGGCAATTGCGCGCGGCTCATGGACTCAAGGAGGTGTCATGTCCACCGTACACGCACAAGCCAGCTGGGGCGACCTTCTGTCCGGGCGTAACGCGGCCTGCTCCATTGCCCTGTCCGGGGGCGTGGCACTGCACGCGATCAACATCTATATCGCCACCACGGTACTGCCCTCGGTGGTCGGGGAAATCGGCGGGCTCGGCCTGTATGCCTGGAACACTACGTTGTTCGTGGTCGCCTCGATCCTCGGCGCCGCCTTGAGCGGCAAGGTGCTCAGCCGCCATGGCGCGAAAGGCGCCTATAGCCTGGCGGCCCTGCTGTTCGCCGGCGGCAGCCTGGTATGTGCCCTGGCCCCGAACATGCCGAGCATGCTGGCCGGGAGGACCTTGCAGGGTTTTGGCGGCGGCTTTCTGTTTGCCCTGGGTTACTCGATGATCCAGACCGTCTTCGACGAAAAACTCTGGCCCAGGGCAATGGCCCTGGTTTCGGCGATGTGGGGCGTGGCCACCCTGCTAGGTCCGGCCATCGGCGGGATCTTCGCCGAACTCAACGCGTGGCGAGCGGCTTTCGGCGTACTGGTACCGCTGACGCTGATCTATCTGCTGTTCGTCTGGATGATCCTCCCCGCCCATACCCGCAGCGAAGTAGCGCCAAGCGCCTTGCCGTTGCCGCAGTTGTTCCTGTTGGCCGCCTCGGTACTGGCGGTCAGCGCCGGCAGCCTGGCCAACGACAGCACCTGGAATATCACAGGCATCGCGGCAGCCGTGATACTCATTGTCTGGCTGGTACAACTGGAGCGCACGCGCCCCTCGCGGCTGCTGCCACAAGGTGCATTGCGCCTCGATTCAGCGCTGTTTCCCTTGTACGCCTGCGTCGGCCTGCTGGTGATCGGCATGACCAGTGAAACGTTCATTCCCTACTTCCTGCAACACCTGCACGGCCAGACACCGCTCTTTTCCGGCTACCTGGCGGCGTTGATGGCGGCAGGCTGGACGGTGGCCGAAATCATGAGTTCCGGCTGGCAGGGCCGGGGCATTCGTCTGGCAATCATTAACGGCCCGGTACTGGTGCTGATTGGCATGCTGATGCTGTTGTTCGGCGTACCGCTGCACGGCCAGGGCGCCTGGGGAATATTGACGGCAGTGGGGCTTGGCCAATTACTGGTGGGCTTTGGTATCGGCCTGGGCTGGCCGCATCTGCTGACGCGCATTCTTGTTGTGGCTTCGGAACATGATCAAGACACTGCCGCCTCGTCCATCACTACGGTACAGCTGTTCACCACGGCACTGGGATCTGCCCTGGCCGGGATGATCGTCAATCTGGGCGGTTTGAATACGCCGGGGGGCGTCGAAGGCACGGCGAATGCGGCCTTTTGGTTGTTCGCACTGTTCAGCCTGGCGCCAGGGCTGGCGATTGTCAGCGCCTGGCGCGTGGCGAAAGAGTAACAATTAAGCAGCGAAATTCGAATGTGGGACCGGCTTTAGCCGGTCCCACAAAATCCCTGAAGGGATCTACCGATCAATACCCCAACGAAAGCCCGGTATTACGCCGTGGATCATTGGCACCATAGAAGCGGTTGTTGCCCACCGGCTTGCCACCCAGGGACGGCGCGCCGACCAGGATTGCCGCGAGGTGGTTGGCCGGTTGCGCCCCGGCGAACTTGTGGCCCCAGCTTTCCATCAGCTTCTGACTGTCCGGGCTCAGGGCATAGGGTTCCAGGTTGGTGGTTTCCGGCATCCACTGCTGGTGGAAACGCGGCGCATCCACGGCTTCCTGGATGTTCATGCCGTAGTCGATCACGTTAAGCATGGTCAGCAGGGTCGCGGTGATAATGCGACTGCCCCCCGGCGTGCCGACAACCATCACGGCCTTGCCATCCTTGGTCACAATGGTCGGGCTCATGGACGACAGTGGCGTCTTGCCCGGAGCGATGGCATTGGCCTCGCCCTGGACCAGGCCGTACATGTTCGGTACGCCGACCTTGACGGTGAAGTCGTCCATTTCATCATTGAGAATGACCCCGGTCTTGCTGGCCATGACCCCGGCGCCAAACCAGTCGTTGAGGGTGTAGGTCACCGATACCGCGTTACCCCACTTGTCGACGATGGAGTAGTGAGTGGTGTTGTTGCCTTCATGAGGCGAGACACCGGGCTTGATCTCGCTGGAGATCCCGGCCTTCTGCGGGTCGATGACCGCACGCAGTTTTGCCGCATAGTCCTTGTCCAGCAAGTGGCTGACCGGGTTCTTGACGAAGTCCGGGTCGCCCAGATAGCTGTTGCGATCGACATAGGCGTGGCGCATGGCCTCGATCTGGTAATGCGTGCCCTGGGCCGAGCGGAAGCCCAGGTCCGGCATCGGGTAGCCTTCGAGAATGTTCATGATCTCGCAGATAATCACCCCACCGGAGCTCGGCGGTGGTGCCGAGACCACGTGGTAGCCGCGGTAGTCGCACTCGATGGGCGCCAGTTCACGGGTTTTGTAGTGATCAAGGTCTGCCTGGGTAATGATGCCCTTGCCAGCCTGGCTGGAGTCGACGATGGCCTTGGCCACCCAGCCCTTGTAGAAACCATCGCTGCCCTTCGCGGAAATTTCCCGCAGGGTTCTGGCGAGGTCTTTCTGCACCAGTTTCTGCCCGACCTGCATCGGCTCGCCTTTGTTCAGAAAGATCGAGCCGGAGTCCTTCATATCCTTGCGGAACTCTTCGGTCGCGGTAGATAGCAAGTCGACATCACCCTGCTCCAGAGCGAAGCCCTTCTCGGCCAACTGGATGGCCGGGGCAATGATCTCGGCGCGTTTCTTCGTACCGTACTTACTCAATGCCATCTCCATACCCGATACCGTGCCCGGCACCCCCACAGCCAGATGGCCCTTGGCACTCAGGTTCGGCACAACGTTGCCGTCCTTGTCCAGGTACATATTGGCGGTCGCTGCCAGCGGGGCCTTTTCGCGGAAGTCGAGGAAGGTCTTGCGTCCGTCAGCCAGCTGGATGGTCATGAAACCTCCGCCGCCGAGGTTACCCGCTGCCGGATAGACAACGGCCAGGGCATAACCCACTGCCACGGCGGCATCGACGGCGTTGCCGCCGGACTTGAGCACATCGACACCGACATGGGTAGCCAGGTGCTGCGCCGTGACCACCATGCCGTTTTCACCGGCGACCGGTGCCACGGAGGCCGCTTGAGAGGAGGAATAGGCAAGGATAAGCGCCGTCGCGATCAGCGACCTTGCAAGGGGCTCGAACTTCATGAGTCGATCTCTTCTTATGGTTTAAGTCAGGATTAACAGGACGGCATGAAGGATGCTCGTAACCCCGATGACTGCGGTCTTGAGCGGCATCCTTGCTGTCGAACGCCGATAACGTAACGTTTCAAAACAATTTTACCTAGAAGATTTTTGTCGCTGCACTCACGTGTCGACTGACCGGTCACACTGGCTATTCCCGTATCACTGGCTACATTTCGTGACAACAGGTCTATTATTTTCAAGGCTCGTAGCCACCATAGCGCGTCATGTCGTACGTACAGCGTCGATCCTCCTGGGGCCATTGCCTACAGCACGATTGGGATCGCGTACTTTTGCCAGTCAGCCGTCGGCCAAAGGGACAATTTCATGCCTGCACCCCCAGCGAACAGTGCGGAGTCCACACGCATCAGGCTGTTGCACGCACTCAATCTGCTCGACACCGATCCCGAGCCCGTCTTTGACCGCATCACCCGCTTGCTCGCCCAGACCCTGGACGTACCCATCGCCCTGGTCTCCCTGGTCGATACGGACCGGCAGTGGTTCAAGTCCGCTGTGGGCATGCAAGTGCGCGAGACTCCCCGTGAGCTTGCCTTTTGCGATCATGCGATCCGATGCAGCGAAACCATGGTGGTCGAAGATGCCACCCGTGACGAACGCTTCGCCGATAACCTGCTGGTGACCGGCGAACCGCAGATTCGCTTCTATGCTGGCGCCCCATTGCTCACCGGTGACGGCTATGCCTTGGGCACCCTCTGCGCCATCGACTCGCGTCCGCGCCATCTGAGCCTTGAGCATGCGCAGATCCTCGAAGACCTGGCGCAGATCGTCAGCCGCGAATTCCAGTTGCGCGAGGCGGCGTTACTGTCCCGCAACCAGTTGCGTTTCTCGGACCGTCAGATCAAGGCGGCCGAGCGCAAATTCCAGGAAGTCTTCGAACAGGCCGGCTCCGGCATGGCCCTGGTCGCTCCCGATGGCGTTTGGCTCAAACTCAATAAAGCGTTCAAGGACATCATTGGTTACACCGATGAACAGCTCAGTGGCCTGACCTTCCAGGACATTACTGTTGCCGAAGACCTTGAACAGGACCTCTCCAATCTCGAACGCCTGAACGCCGGCGAGATTGATCGCTACGAACTGGAAAAGCGTTATATCCGCCACGATCGCAGTATTGTCTGGGTACACATGACCGTGACTCAGTATGTCGATGAAAACGGCAAGCCCGATTACTACCTGGCGGTCATCAACGACATTCAGGCACGCAAGGAAGCGGAACAGGCTCGGGAAGAGATCACCCAGCAACTGGAACAGCGGGTCAATGAACGCACCCGTGACCTGCGTCAGCGTGAAGCCGAGCTGCGCGCCGTACTCGAACACACCAACGACGCCTACGTGTGCATGGATGAGAAAGGCATCGTTACCGCCTGGAACCGCAAGGCCGAACAGACCTTCGGCTGGGCTCGTAGTGAGGCCATCGGCGGGCAGATCGACAGCATGCTCACCTCCCAGAGCAGCTATCAGCCCCTGCGCGAGGGCATCCAGCGCTACCTGGTCAGTCGCGACGCCCAGCAACTGGGGCGGCGCCTGGAGTTTGCGGCGCAGCGCAAGGACGGCAGCACCATTCCAGTGGAGGTACATATCAATGCCATCCATGTCGAGAACAAAACCCTGTTCAATGCCTTCCTGCACGAGATTTCCGAACGCAAGCTCAAGGAGGACAAGCGCGAGCGCGAAGCCTTGCAGGACGCCCTCACCGGCCTGCTCAACCGCCGAGCAATGATGGAGACCCTGCCAAGGACGATCATTGCCGCGCGCGGGGAAAAGCGCTCCCTGGCCCTGCTGTTCATAGACCTGGATGGCTTCAAGGCAGTCAACGATGTGTTCGGGCACGACATCGGCGATGAGCTGCTCAAGACCGTCTCCCAACGCCTGGTCGATAACCTGCGTGGCAGCGACGCAGTGTTTCGCCTGGCCGGGGACGAATTCACCGTGCTGCTCGACCATGCCGAATCCCTGGACCACGCCCGCAGCGTTGCCGACAAACTGCGCATCGCCATCAGCGCACCTTTGCATCTGCGCGGCAATACCGTACACGTCCAGGCCAGTATCGGCCTGTCACTCTACGCAGCTCAGGACCCGCGCACCCCGGAGCAACTGGTCAAGGACGCCGACAGCGCCATGTACCGGGCCAAGCGCGGCGGCCGCAATCAGGTGGAGGTGGCCTGAAAGCCGGATCGAATAGCGTTCCATGGGAGCGAATCACACGGAGGCAGGCGGCATTATTTCTGCCAACCGCCGCGTCAACGCCGCCTGCAGCAACTGCACCGCCGGGGAAAACTGCTTGCGATGGGGGCAAACCAGATTCAGCGGTACTGACTCGCCCTGCTTAGCCCCGAACAACAGCTCCAGGCGCCCGGCCAGGACATCCTCGCGCACGTCCAGCCAGGACTTGTAGGCAATCCCCTCGCCCGCGACCGCCCAGCGTCGGACCACATCGGCATCGTCGCTGAGCAGCGGGCCACTGACCGTGACCAGTTGCTCGTCGAACTTCCACTTGTCGTAGGCGCGGCCATTGAGCATGTACAGCAGGCAGTCGTGCTCGCGCAGATCGTCAATCTGCTGCGGCCTGCCACGGCGCGCCAGGTAGCCGGGCGATGCGACCAGCACCCTTCGATTCCAGGGCGCCAGGGGCAAAGCGACAAAGCTGGAATCCGCCATGCGCCCGTAGCGAATCGCCACATCCACCGGGTCGCGAAAGACATTGGTCATCTGGTCCGAAAGCAGCAGGCGCAAGGTCAAGGCCGGATGTTCATGACGAAATTCGGAAAACCATGACAACAGCACATTGCGTCCCAGATCAGACGGCGCGGCAATCTGCAACAGCCCGTGCAACGGCTGGTTCTGCCGATGCAGACGTTCACGCCCCTGTTGCAGACTCTCCAGCGCAACCTGGGCACAAGGCAAATATTGCTCACCCTCAGCGGTCAACCGCAGGCTGCGGGTAGAGCGAGCGAACAGGCGGACATCGAGTTCCCGCTCCAGCCGTTTGATCGCTGCAGCGACCTGCCCCGGTAACAAATCCGCCTCCCGCGCCGCATTGGAAAAACTGCCAAGGGCGGCAGTGCGTAGGAAGAGCTTCAAGTCGTCCAGGCGAATCATCTTCACTCCAACTGTGAAAGTGTTAGCCCATTTTGCGTCTTTTTCCGTAAACATGAATAGCCCAGGATGCGATCCAAGCGCTGCACCCGCCTGGCGCATTTCACTCAGGCCTGCCGATATGCAGGCATAAGGAGCTTCACGATGCCACGCCGTTCGATCCTTGCCTTGATGGTTGCCCTCGGTATGCCGCTTGCCCAGGGCGCAGAGTCCTTGGCTACTGACCAACCTGTCGGCCAGCTGCAACAGGTGTTTGCCTTCCACGACGCCATGCCCACCGGCGTAACCGTCAGCGAGAGCGGACGCATTTTCGTCAACTTCCCGCGTTGGGGTGACGACGTGCCGTTTACCGTGGCCGAGTTGCGCGATGGCAAAGCCGTGCCCTATCCGGACCTGGCCATGAACCAGCTTGATCCGCGCGACCCGGCCAAGGGTTTCTCCAGTGTGCAGAGCGTGGTCGCCGACGGCCATGGCCTGTTGTGGGTGCTGGACACCGCCGCTCCCGGCTTTAGCGCGCCCAGGCAAGGTGCCGCGAAACTGGTTGCCATCGACCTGAAGAGCAACAAGGTCGCCAAGACCTTGGTGTTCCCGGCCAACGTCCTGCTGCCCAGCACCTACGTCAATGACATGCGCTTCGACTTCCGCGTCGGCAAGCAGGGCGTAATCTACATCACCGACTCTTCGGTCAGCGGCCCTGGCGCCATTATCGTCATGGATATCGCCAGCGGTACGGCGACCCGGCGCCTGAGTGGCGCGCCATCGACCTCGGTGGACCCGTCCTTTGTGCCGGTGGTGGAAGGCCAGACCCTGCGCGCGCGCAGCGCCAACGGCAGCAGCCAGCCCTTCGGCGTCGCTTCGGACGGCATTGCCTTGTCCGACGACGGCATGACCCTGTACTTCTGCCCCTTGTCCAGCCGCCACTTGTATTCAGTGTCCACCGCCCTGCTGCGTGATCCTGGTGTCAGCGAGAGCCAACTGGCAGCAGCGGTCACAGATCTCGGCGAGAAAGGCGCTTCCGATGGCCTGGAGGCCGACGCCAAGGGCGCGGTCTACGCCGGCGACTACGAACACAACAGCATTCGCAAACGCCTGGCCGACGGCAGTTGGCAAACCATCGTCCATGACGCTCGGGTGCTGTGGCCCGATACCTTGTCGGTAGGCCCTGACGGCTACTTGTATTTCACCACCAACCAGTTGCACCGCCAGGCTATGTTCCACGGCGGTAAGGACCTGCGCCAAAAGCCCTACAGCCTGTTCCGGGTAAAAATTGACGCGGCGCCTGCAGTCAATCGCTGAGTCCGGAAATCCATAGTGAACTACGCCTGATTTGCTGAATCGCCGGCATTGTCCAGGAGCGAATTCATTCGCGAAAGCGGTATGCCAGACGCCGAATATAGGTCGACTGTACCGCCCCCTTCGCGAATAAATTCACTCTCATCAAGCACGACGCAATATCTGAATGTAGGAGCCGGCGTGCTGGCGATCCGGCAAGCCGGGCCCTACTGGTCCTGTGGACGATTTTTAATTGCGCACTGTCCAAGTCGCGCCTGCCCGAAGAGGCAGTCATCACGCCCCTGTAAGCCCCCCGTCAAGGCATCAGCGCTATCTCTGATTTTGCTGCGCGCTATACATCACCCTTTTTTAAATCGCAGCTGCAAACCAGCGGCCCATGTCCGACCACTTTGCAGCCTGCGTTGACAATTCCCGCCTGTAGAAAAGCGTCTTTTGTAAAAAAATGTAGTGCTTTAAATATTTCACTACAAATCTATTGACGACGCTTCGATCCCCTTGCATGATGCAGACGTCTTCCCACCGGAAGCATTTAAAAGAGCATCACCAGTGACTTCGACGAGCCGTCAGGTCGCTACCGGGAATTTGTACTGCCCACAAGGCAGATTGATGAAGCAGAACCGGCCTGAACCGTCTGCAACGACGAGAATAGCTGGCGAAACGTCCTCAAGACGCTTGTGGCTGACCCTCCGTGTCACCCGCCGCCAACCCTCGCCTTTGCCTGACAGAACCATGTAGTCACATAACAAGTGCACTACATCGGTGAATGTTCAAACCGTCTTCTGCCCTCGACAAGCAACTACGTGTCGTCTCAATTTGCAGCGCCACGAATCAATTCAACGAGTGGTAAAGGGGCATGAACATGGAACTGAATCTGAACAACCAACCGACCGTCGACGAACTCGCTCAGCTGTTCGCCAAGCAGAAAGACACCCTGGACGATCACGTTCTCTGGGTCTGCGAGGAAGGCGGCATTCACATCGACCGTCTGGCGCCGAACACCGACGAAACCGAGCTGGAACGGGTTCATCCACGCATGCGTGCCCGTCTGCGCACCTATCGCCGGGGCAAGGGCTACGTCGGCAAGAAAGCGGCCGCTGACCGCGAGTTCATGGGCCGCGTACTACGCACCCTGCAAACCGAATGGCCGGAAGCCCAGAAGCAGACCGAAGTTCGCATTCTCGACCGCTACTGCTGAATACGGGGGGTGACTGTGTAGTCACCTGACAATCCACTACAGAAATGGCCGACGCCCCCTGATCGGGACGCGAAAGCATAGCAATCAGCAGGCGGACGAGCCGTCCGCCTGCTTCTGCAACGGTGCTGCCCACAAGGCAGATTGAAGAAACGAAACCCTCGACCGAGGTGTTGTGTAGCAGCCGCCTATCCCGGCTACAAGCAGCGCTCCAGGCCAGGTTCTGCGCCATGCAGGCGCCACGTATCCACTCAATCCGTAGACAAGGGGCAAGACCATGATCAATCTGAACAACCAACCGACCATCGACCAGCTGGCACAACTCTTCGCTGCGCAGAAAGACACCCTGGACGACCACGTTCTGTGGATCTGCGAAGAAGGCCGCGTGCACATCGACCCGGTAGCACCCAGCTCGCCAGCCAGCGACTCGGGCAGCGTGCACCCGAAAATGCGTGCCCGCCTGCGCACCTACCGCCGTGGCCATGGCTATGTAGGCAAGAAAGCTGCCGCTGATCGTGATTTCATGGGTCGTGTCCTGCACACCCTGAAATCCGAGTGGCACCAGACCCAGGGCCAAAATGACGTACGGTTTGTTGATCGGTTCTGCTAAGCAATGGCATCAACCTGTGGGACCAGATTTAGCCGGGAATACACCTTCCCGGCTAAATCTGGTCCCACAGGATTGAGTTAACTCAGAGATCCGCGCGCAACTGTTAAAAAAACACCACCGCATAAATCCCGTAAAGACTCAGTCCCCCTACCCCCGCGCCCAACAGCGCAATCTCCAGCAGCGGCGCCGACAGGCGTTCCTCACGGATGCCGGTAATGCTGCGTCTGTAACGCCAGCGCAACCCTATCTGAATCCCCAGGCTCAATATCAGTGCGACGACTATGGGTAACACGGCAAGGACGCCGAACTGGGGAATCCAGCGCAGGAACAACGTGCAGGCAACTACCAGCGTCATCAATGTCCGGCGCCACGCCAGCAGGGTACGTTCCGGTTGCAGGCCAGGGTCGCTATGGGCAATGGGCTCAGGCATAGCGCGGCGGTTCACGAGGCGCGATAAGTCAGGAAAGCGATCAGGCCCGCCGCCACCAATGCACCACCCAGGGACAGAATCGGTACCAATAGTGGCAACGGCAGCGGCTTGCGCTGGCGCATGGCGCGCTCGACCCGTAGCCAGCGCACGCAGGCACTGGCACTGAGCAGCAGGGCCAGGACCAGTAATGTAAGGGCCACAGCCTTGCGCAGTCCGGGGTCGAAGACCTCAGCGGTAAAGGCTTCGACGGCAATGCCACCCGCCATCAGCGCCAGGGCGGTACGGATCCAGGCCAGGAACGTGCGCTCGTTGGCCAACGTAAAGCGCGGATCCGGCTCGCAGCCGCCGCCGAGCAGGGCACTGGAAATTCTGTCGCGATCAGGGGCCGTTGGTTTTGGGTGATCCTGTGAGTTCATGTCGCACCGCAGCTGGATAAAGGCTTATGCTCATTTCGTTGGATAAGCCACGAAGAAGGCATTTGCCCACCAGTCTGCATGCCTGCGCGACATTAGTCGATGTCAGCGTCGCTCCCTGCAACGCTCCCGTCGCAGTTGAAAACCTCAGGGAATCAACCGCTGAGCCCGCAAGGTGGCAAACACCTCGAAGAAGGCTTCATCACTGGCCTGGTAGTCGAGAAAGCCCAGCTTGCGACTCTTGGACATATCCGTCACCACTTCGATAGGCCGCCCCAGATCGGCGTCGGTGTGCCAGGGCGAAATCAGCCGGTCCAGCTTCGGTTCGAGCAAGCCATGCTGGGCAACCAGCCCGTCCCAAATGGCTTGGTCATTGGTCATCTGCGGCTCCAATGGCTGGATCTGACCGTCGAAGGGTGCCGCCTCGATACCGAACCACTGGGCGATCCGCCCCCACATCCAGCTCCAGCGAAAAACATCACCATTGACCACATTGAACGCCTGGTTGGCGGCGGCCGGCGTGGTAGAAGCCCACAGCAGTTGCCTGGCCAACTGTCGGGCATCGGTCATATCAGTGAGGCTATTCCACTGCGCGGCAGAACCGGGGAAGCGGAACGGTCGACCGGTGGCGCGGCAGATCGAGGCATGCACAGCCAGGGTCGTGGCCATATTCATGGCATTACCCACCGCCACACCGGTAATGGTGTGGGGGCGATGCACGCTCCAGGTGAAGCCGTCGCGGCTGGCGGCGGCGAATACTTCGTCCTCCTGAGCGTAGTAGAAGTTCTCCACGTCCAGACGGCCCTGTTCCTCGCGGAACGGCGTCTGCGGCAACGCGCCCTTGCCGTAGGCCTCAAACGGGCCAAGGTAGTGCTTCAAGCCGGTGACCAGCGCGACATGGCGCAGACTGGCCCTGGGTCGCAGGACGTCGAGGACATTTCTGACCATCGCCGAGTTGACCCGGATGTTTTCCGCTTCCGTGGCCTGCCGCGACCAGGTGGCAAGAAACAGATGCGTCGGCGCGATATCGGCCAGGGCTTGACGCAAGGACGCTGGATCATTGAGATCGGCCGCCACCGGAATCACCGATGCCTCGACCTGGGGATGTCGGGCCAGACCAGCCACGGTCCAGCCCTGTTCGACCAACAGCGCGCTGATCGCTCGTCCGACGACGCCGCTGGCGCCCACTACCAATGCAATATTCGACATGATTTGCCTCTCAACGAATTCAGGGCGCACCATAAAGGCCCTGCCGCACCAGGCCAAGAAGGCACCAAAAGGTAACCAGCCCCCCATGCATCCCGGAACACCCGAAGAACACTGGCTCGAAGACTGCGCCCCGCGCCGCGTACTGGAACTGTTTGCCACCAAATGGACGAGCATGATCCTGCATACCCTGCATGCCCGCCACGGCGGCGTGGCCCGCACCGGCGTACTGCATCGCAGCCTCCCCGGCATTTCAAAAAAAATGCTCACCCAGACCCTGCGCGAATTGGAGGCCAGCGGCCTGATCCTGCGCCAGGTGCATGACACCGTACCGCCAGGGGTCGACTATAGCCTGTCGCCGCTGGGCCAAAGGATGGTCGAGCCCATCGAGATGATCTACGAGTGGGCGCGCAGCAATGCGGCGGCCCTGGATGACCTCAAGCCGCGGCAGACTTCGCGGCGGGCGAGCCAGAAGAACTAGGGTTCGCCCTCCTGTGGGAGCGAATTCATTCGCGAAGGGGCCAGAACATCCAACACATTGGCGGCGTCCGGAATAAAGCTTTCGCGAATGAATTCGCTCCCACAGTAGCGCGTGAATATCAT
>NZ_JBGLYM010000047.1:0-33324 GCF_047303955.1 Pseudomonas sp. Pseusp88
GGCCCGCCCGCCGCTTCGGGCCAGCGCCCGGGCTTCGGTCGCCGCAAGCCGCAGTAAGGCTGCAGGTTGAAAAATAAACGCCGGTGTAAAGCACCGGCGTTTTTTTCGCCTGGAATAAAACAATATCTGACTTGAGTCTCGGCTCCCGCACTGCGAACCCAAGCCAGGCAGACAAGGCTTGGGGCGGCTAATGTGGGAGCGAATTCATTCGCGAAGAGGCCAGTACATCCGATGTATTTTCATCGATTGGAACACCGCTTTCGCGAATGAATTCGCTCCCACAAAAGCTTTCACCCTGACACAAGGCAATCCTGACCATCTGTATGGTTTTTCCTGCATCCCTGGCGTGTACAATGCGCCGCCTTTTCTCTGGGGTTTAAACGCGCAAGCGCACCCCAAACATCCAGGGCCCATCCGGTCTTGCGGCACTCCGTAGCGTTACGAGCGCAACGGGTTCGATTCCGTCACAGGGAAGAACAATCAGGTGACTATCCATGAGTGAACACATTTCCGCTCCCGGTGAGCTGAAGCGTGGCTTGAAAAACCGCCATATTCAGCTGATCGCCCTGGGCGGCGCCATCGGGACCGGCCTGTTCCTCGGTTCGGCCGGGGTGCTCAAGTCAGCCGGGCCATCGATGATTCTCGGTTATGCCATTTGCGGCTTCATTGCCTTCATGATCATGCGCCAGTTGGGTGAAATGATCGTCGAAGAGCCCGTGGCTGGCTCCTTCAGCCACTTCGCCCATCAATACTGGGGCGGTTTCGCCGGCTTCCTGTCGGGCTGGAACTGCTGGGTGCTGTATATCCTGGTGGGGATGTCCGAGCTGACCGCCGTGGGCAAGTACGTGCACTACTGGTGGCCGGAGATTCCGACCTGGGTCTCGGCGGCTGTGTTCTTCTTAATGATCAACGCCATCAACCTGGCCAACGTCAAAGTCTTCGGCGAGGCCGAATTCTGGTTTGCGATCATCAAGGTGGTGGCCATCGTCGGCATGATCGCCCTGGGCAGTTACCTGCTGGTCAGCGGCCATGGCGGTCCTCAGGCGGCGGTGAGCAACCTGTGGGAACACGGCGGCTTCTTCCCCAATGGCGTGTCGGGTCTGGTCATGGCCCTGGCGTTCATCATGTTTTCCTTTGGTGGTCTGGAAATGCTCGGTTTCACCGCCGCCGAAGCCGATCAGCCGAAGACCGTGATCCCCAAGGCGATCAATCAGGTGATCTACCGCATCCTGATTTTCTACATCGGTGCGCTGGTCGTGCTGCTGTCGCTGACCCCGTGGGATTCGCTGCTGACCAGCCTCAATGCTTCCGGCGACGCCTATAGCAGTAGCCCGTTTGTGCAGGTGTTCTCCATGCTCGGCAGCAACACGGCGGCGCATATCCTCAATTTCGTGGTACTGAGCGCTGCCTTGTCTGTGTATAACAGCGGCACCTACTGCAACAGTCGCATGCTGTTCGGCATGGCCGAGCAGGGCGATGCACCGCGGGCGTTGGCCAAAGTCGACAAGCGCGGAGTGCCGGTGCGGGCGATTCTGGTGTCGGCACTGGTGACCCTGATTGCCGTGGTGCTCAACTACCTGATCCCGCAGCATGCCCTCGAGCTGCTGATGTCCCTGGTGGTGGCCACTCTGGTGATCAACTGGGCGATGATCAGCTACTCGCACCTGAAATTCCGCCAGCACATGCAGCGCATCGGCCAGGTGCCATTATTCAAGGCGCTGTGGTATCCCTATGGCAACTACCTGTGCCTGGCCTTCGTGGTACTGATTCTCGGGATCATGCTGATGATTCCCGGCATTGCGGTGTCGGTTTATGCGATTCCGGTCTGGCTGCTGGTGATGTGGGCCTGCTACGGGATCAAGAACAAGCGCAGTGCAGCGGCACTGAGTCAATCCTAGAGAACCACCCATGCTGGTGATTTCCAACAACGTGCATCTGCCCGATGCCGAGATCGAGTTGACCGCCATCCGTGCCCAGGGCGCGGGTGGGCAGAACGTCAACAAGGTGTCGAGTGCGGTGCACCTGCGTTTCGATATCAACGCATCATCGTTGCCGCCGTTCTACAAGGAACGGCTGCTGGCGTTGCGTGACAGTCGGATCACCAGTGATGGTGTGATCGTACTCAAGGCTCAGCAATACCGGACTCAGGAGCAGAATCGCGCTGATGCCCTTGAGCGGCTGAGCGAGTTGATCGTCAACGCCGTCAAGGTGGAAAAGAAACGTCGCCCGACCAAACCGACGTTGGGCTCCAAAACCCGGCGCCTGGAATCCAAGACCAAGCGCGGGTCGATAAAGGCCGGACGCGGCAAGGTCGACTTCTAGGCTCTGTAAGAAAAGTGGCTGCGGGCTTCGCGCGTGATGCTGCGTTAAAAACAGGCTCGGAGTGCTCATTTACAGCCAGTAAAGCCGAGCGCGACCCCGGCCGTTCCTCGCCTGTTTTTGCCTTGCCTGACCTTCGCTCGCCGACTTTTCTTACCGAGCCTAGACTTCTTTGTTCTCGCGCATCACCTGCGCCTGCTTGTACAGATAGACACTCAAGCCCAGCCCGCTCAGGGCTGCCAGGGCGGCGAAGAGGAAGATCGAGGCAAAGCCGAATCCCGCCGCAATGGCTCCGGCGACCGGCCCGGTGATGCCTAACGACAGGTCAATGAACAGTGAATAAGCCCCTACCGCCGCCCCGCGACTGGCAGCGGGTACCAGATTCACTGCCTCGACGCCCAGTGCCGGGAATACCAGGGAGAAGCCAAAGCCGGTCAGCGCCGCACCTGCCAGGGCCAGGCCCGGTGTCGGAGCCAGCCAGAGCAACAGCAGGCCCAGGCTTTCCACGGACAGACAGGCAATCGCCACGCGAAACCCGCCCAACCGGTTGATGAAGTTGCCGAACAACAGTCGCGCGCCGATAAAGCTGGCGCCGAACAGGCTCAGGCAGAGCACGGCATTGGGCCAGCTATGGCTGGCGTAATACAGGGTGATAAAGGTGGCGATGGTGCCGAAGCCGATGGAGCCCAAGGCCAGACCCATGCCATGGGGCAGTACCCGGCCCAGCACATGCAGAAATGGCAGGCGTTCGCCGTGAACGATGGGGGCGGCCTGCTTCTTCAGCGTCAGGAACATGCCCAGTGCGGCCAGCAGGATGATGCTGACACCCATGCTCCATAGCCCCAGGGCGTCCACCAGCAACACCCCCAGTGGCGCGCCGATGGCCAGGGCGCCGTAACTGGCAATGCCGTTCCAGGAAATCACTTTGGCGGTATTGACCGCGCCAACCCGGCCAATCCCCCAGCCAATCGAACCGGAGCCGACCAGGCTTTCCGCGCTGCCCAGCACCAGTCGACCGAGGAAAATCGCCAGCAGGCTGAACATCGGCCAGCTTTCGGTCAGCGCCGCGAGCAGCATCAGCACACCGCTCAGGCCGCAACCAGCAAGACCATACTGCACCGCCTTTTTGCTGCCCAGATTGTCGATGATGCGCCCGGCATAGGGGCGGCTGAGCAGGGTCGCCAGATACTGCACGCTGATCACCAGCCCCGCAGTGACGGCGCCGAAGCCCAGGTCGGTGTGCACATACCCCGGCAGCACCGCCAGGGGGATACCGATATTCAAATAGCCGATAAAGGTGAACAGAACGATGGAAACGACCTGCAACGTCACGTCGAGGGGACGTTGCGTGGCGGCGGACTGCGGTTCAGACATGGGTAAATCCAGGAAGGTAAGCCGATCATTAGCAAGCTTGCTAAGTGGCTATGATAGCGGCGCTTTGGACATTGCTGGGCGTTGGCTTGAAAAAAACATCAGCACGGCGCGTTTCCTGTAGGAGCTGCCGAAGGCTGCGAATGGTTTTACCTGATATACCGTAATCGCAGCCTTCGGCAGCTCCTACAGGCAAATTATTTCAAGTCAGGGAGTTGTGTTGTCAGCCGGTGCAACCAACTGGGTCGTCACCAATGCCGCAAGGGCATTTTCCTGTGTGCCGAAACGGGCGAGCAGGGCGCTCTGTTTTTCCGGGCTCAGGCGGTTCCAGACATCAATCATTTTTTCGGCGGCCTGGATCATGGCACTGGCTTGTTTTTCGTCGAATTCGGTCATGGCATTCTTTGGCATTTCAGGCGTATGGAAGCAAAACGAATCCAGCTTCAATACGCCTGAACCATCAGCTTTCAGTTCTTACCGGAAGCTTTTTGGCTCTGTTGAGCCTTTGGTGCTGCTTTCATTGCATTGAGTTGGCCGGATTCGCGTCGGGCCAGGGCAGTTTGCTGCTGTTCATGCAGGCTTGGGAAGGGGAAGTTCGGGATTTCATGCATAGTCATCGCTCCTCACAAGATCTGAAGTTGCAGAATCACGTCGGTTAAGCCGACTTGGTTAGACGCTGTGTTCAGAAAGCTCAGGGAGGATAGCGCACTGGAAATGACAATCAGATGTTTAATTTCGCCGCTGGTCATTTTTCATCAAGGCGCCGTTCTGGCGCCTTGATGATCAAGCTTCAGCAGACTGCAGCGATGGCCGCTGCCAGGGCGTGCAGGCGCGTGGCATCGATGCCGGCGACGTTGGCGCGACCGGCATTGACCATGTACACGCTGTGTTCATGGCGCAGGCGGGCAACCTGATCGTCGTTCAGGCCGGTGTAGGAAAACATCCCGCGTTGCTCGGCGATATGGGCAAAGCGTTGACCCAGGCCCAACGGCGTCAGGGCTTCTACCAGACCGCTGCGCAGTTGGGCGATACGTTGGCGCATTTCCTCCACTTCCTCGGCCCACAGCTTTTTCAGCTCGGCGTCCCCGAGAATCTCGGCCACTACGGCGGCGCCATGATCCGGCGGGTTGGACCACAGGTTGCGGGCAATCGACGATAGCTGGCTGCGCACGTCGAGGGATTTCTCGGCGTCGGCGCAGCAAACGATCAACGCGCCGGTACGCTCGCGATAGAGGCCGAAGTTCTTCGAGCAGGAACTGGTGATCAGTAATTCGGGCAACTCGGCAGCGAACAGGCGCACCGCCCAGGCATCTTCTTCCAGACCGTCACCGAACCCCTGATAGGCGAAGTCGATCAGCGGCAGCAGGTTGCGCCGACGGACCACTTCCAGGACACGCTTCCAGTCCTCATGAGCCAGGTCGAAACCGGTGGGGTTGTGACAGCAGGCATGCAGCAACACCACATCACCGCTGGGGATATTCTCGAAGGCGGCGAGCATGGCGTCGACGGTCAGACGGTTTTCCCGGTCGACGTAAGGGTAGTGGCTGACCTTGAGCCCGGCCTTGGCGAAGATGGTCTCGTGGATCGGCCAGGTCGGGTCGCTCAGCCAGATGCCACGGCCGGGCAGGCACTCGGCGATAAAGTCGCCGCTCAGGCGCAGGGCGCCGGTGCCACCGGGAGTTTGCGTAGCGCTGACGCGCCTGGCGGCGAGCAATGGCGAGTTATCACCCAAAACCAGTTGGCTGATGAGCGTGCCGAAGCGCGGCTCGCCATGTCCGCCGATATAGGTCTTGGTCAGCTGTTTATCGACCAGGCGTTGCTCGGCCAGTTTCACTGCACGGGGAATGGTGGTCAGGCCCTGGGCGTCTTTATAAACGCCTACGCCCAAGTCGAATTTGTTCGGGTTGGTATCGTTGGCGTAGGCCTCGATCAATCCCAGAATCGGATCGCCCGGCACTCGCTGGATATCGGAGAAATGCATTTACTTGCGGCCCTCGGCATCTTTGGCCACCTCGTCGGTGCGGGCGGCCATGATGAAGTCGTTGCGGTGCAGCCCTTTGATCGAGTGGCTCCACCAGGTCACGGTCACCTTGCCCCATTCGGTCAAAAGACCTGGGTGGTGACCTTCGGCTTCGGCAATTTCGCCGACCGCGTTGGTAAACGCCAGCGCAAATTTGAAATTCTTGAACAGAAAAGTCTTCTCCAGCTGCATCACACCGTCGCGCACTTCGATATTCCAGTCCGGAATCTGCTTGATCAGTTCAGGCAGTTCCGCCTCGCTTACCTGTGGGGCGTCGGCGCGGCAGGCTTCGCAATGGGCTTGATTGAGAGTCGTCATGGGTCGGGTCCTGTCAGGCAGCGTGGGTTGTGGATGGTTGATTTTTCGGAGCGAAGGTTGGCGCGTGCAGGCCCAGCTGCATACCCGTCTGGACCATGGCCATGATGTCTTCGTGGGCCAGTTCGAACAGACGCTTGAGATCGGGCAGGACAAAGTACAGCGGTTGCAGGATGTCGATGCGATAAGGTGTGCGCATGGCTTCCAGCGGGTCGAACGGGTGGTGCGCGGGCTCGGCGGACAGGCTGTACACCGCCTCTTTGGGCGAGGAGAGAATGCCGCCGCCGTAGATGCGTCGGCCCTCGGGCGTATCGACCAGACCGAATTCGATGGTCATCCAGTACAGCCGCGCCAGGTAGACCCGCTGCTCCTTGCTCGCACTCAGGCCGAGCTTGCCGTACATGTGGGTAAATTCGGCAAACCAGGGGTTGGTCAGCAGCGGACAGTGGCCGAAGATCTCATGAAAGATATCGGGTTCCTGCAGGTAATCCAGTTCTTCCTCGGTGCGAATAAAAGTCGCCACCGGAAAGCGTTTGCTCGCCAGCAGTTCAAAGAAGGTCTGGAAGGGAATCAGCGCCGGCACCCGCTCGACCTGCCAGCCAGTGGTAGCGGCAAGTACTCGGTTGATCTCATCCAGTTGCGGGATGCGCTCATGGGGCAGGTCCAGCAACTCGATGCCGTCCAGGTATTCCTGGCAGGCACGATCCCTGATGATGTCCATCTGGCGCGTGATCAGGATGTTCCACACCCGGTGTTCGGCGGGACTGTAGTGGATGTAACCCTGGGCGTCAGGCTCGCGAGCGACGTAGTGGGTCATGCTGTTCTCCTGCTGCAATGCGCGAAGGATTTGTTGTTCTGATGCAATAAGAGATAACGCAAAGCTGCGCAGGTTGCAGCGGTGACGACGATGAGATGAAGGCCAAGAATGAATTTTTCGTAACGAAAAGTTTACGTTTTGTGCATATGTCCGTCTGTCATGGCGTCATTTTGGATTAGGTGTCACGTATTCTTGACGATTAATATGGGCGCATAACGAAAAGTTTCCGTCACAGGGCCCGATCATGCGTATCAAGGTTCATTGTCAGAATCGCATCGGCATTCTGCGCGACATTCTCGATCTGCTGGTGGACTACGGGGTCAACGTCGCCCGTGGTGAGGTCGGCGGTGAGCATGGCGACGCCATCTACCTGCATTGCCCGAACCTGATCAACCTGCAATTCCAGGCCCTGCGCCCGCGCTTCGAGGCCATTGCCGGGGTGTTCGGGGTCAAGCGCGTCGGCCTGATGCCCAGCGAGAGGCGGCATATGGAGCTCAATGCCTTGCTCGGCGCCCTGGAGTTTCCGGTGCTGTCCATCGATATGGCCGGGGCCATTGTGGCTGCCAACCGTGCAGCGGCGCAGTTGCTGGGCGTGCGGGTCGATGAGGTGCCGGGGATCGCCCTGTCCAGGTACGCCGAGGACTTCGACCTGCCCGAGCTGATCCGCGCCAGCAAGTCGCGGATCAATGGCTTGCGGGTAAAGGTGCGCGGCGATGTGTTCCTCGCCGATATCGCGCCCCTGCAGTCCGAGCATGACGACAGCGAAGCCTTGGCCGGGGCGGTGCTGACCCTGCACCGCGCTGACCGCGTCGGCGAGCGTATCTACCACGTGCGCAAGCAGGAACTGCGCGGCTTCGACAGCATTTTCCAGAGTTCGAAAGTCATGGCTGCGGTGGTCCGGGAAGCCCGACGCATGGCGCCATTGGACGCGCCGTTATTGATCGAAGGGGAGACCGGTACCGGCAAAGAGCTGCTGGCCCGGGCCTGTCACCTGGCCAGCCCGCGTGGTCAGGCGCCGATGATGGCGCTCAATTGTGCGGGGTTGTCGGAGTCCATGGCCGAGACCGAGCTGTTCGGCTACGGCCCCGGTGCCTTTGATGGCGCACGGGCCGAAGGTCGTCTCGGGCTATTGGAACTGACTGCAGGCGGCACCCTGTTCCTCGACGGCGTGGCGGAAATGAGCCCGCGCTTGCAGGCCAAACTGTTGCGCTTTCTGCAAGACGGCTGCTTTCGCCGGGTCGGCAGTGATGAAGAGGTGTATCTGGATGTGCGGGTAATCTGCGCCACCCAGGTCGATCTGTCCGAACTGTGCAGTCGCGGCGAGTTTCGTCAGGACCTGTATCACCGGCTCAATGTGCTGTCCCTGCATATTCCGCCGCTGCGCGAATGCCTTGATGGCCTGGAGCCTCTGGTTCAACACTTTCTCGATCAGGCCAGCCGGCAGATTGGCTGTCCGCTGCCAAAAATCGCTGATCAGGCGTTGGCGCGGCTGCATCAATACCATTGGCCGGGGAATGTGCGGCAATTGGAGAACGTTTTGTTTCAGGCGGTTTCCCTGTGCGAAGGCGGGACAGTCAGGCTGGAACATATTCGCCTGCCGGATTATGGCGCGCTGCAACCCATGGGTAATTTTTCCCTTGAGGGCACTTTGGAAGAAGTTATAGGACGCTTCGAGCGTTCAGTGCTGGAGCAACTTTATCGGCTGCATCCCAGCAGTCGCCAGTTAGGCAAACGCCTGGGTGTATCCCATACGACCATTGCCAACAAGTTGCGTGATTATGAGATTGGTCGATTAACTTCCAGGGCGGCTGATTCGCAAGAAAGTTAACGGCGTAGTTAGAAGATTAATTGTAGATAAAGAAGCACGCCCCGCCGGATCGCTCCGCGGGGCGTTTGCACATCCAGCCAGTGGATCAGCCGTTGCTGCAACCGTTACCCATGACCTGATAGGCCATTACGTGTTGCTGGCCCTGGTGGTCCTGGTAAGTCATGCGCATTGGCACGACGGCGCAGACATCAGGGATTTCGCTGACGGAAATGACTTTGGCGATATCCGGGTGGCTGGAGTAAGTGTATTGCTCGACGCGGGCCTGCTGTTGATTAACCTTCGCGCCGGATTCTTCAGCCATTGCAAAAGTGCTGAAACCACACAGAGCCAATACCAACATTGAAACTTTCATTTTAAATAACCTTCTTTGGTTCGAAAGGGGGCACATAACCCTTGTGGGGTTATGTGTGACGCACTTGGTGTATTGCAGATCAACAAGCCATTGTGGGGGCTGTAAGTTGTCAATCATTTGCCGATTTGGCGAGATTGATTCTATGCCTGTGATGGCGAGACATATAGAAACAGTTTTGATAAAGACTATTGAGCATTTCGGCAACAATCCGTAGTGGTGCTTTGGTCGTGGGTCGTTGGGAGGGTGTTGCAAGCTCCAGTAAGCCACGGCCTTTGGCTGAATGAGCCCGTTCCGTGAGAGCCGGGCTCCAACGGGTCGCTGTCCATCTCCCATAATGTGTATACCGTTGCACCCGGTTCCACCTTGCTGTGGGGGCGAGTATGGTAGTAGCTCTCTGGATTGGTAAGACCATCGTCGAATGGCCCTAAGGGAGCCATCTCGATAAAAAGGTGTCATAAAACAACAACTACCCACCGAGGTAAGAAAGATGAGTGCGGCTTCCCTGTACCCCGTCCGCCCTGAGGTTGCAGCCAACACGCTGACCGACGAGGCGACCTACAAGGCCATGTACCAGCAGTCGGTGGTCAACCCCGATGGTTTCTGGCGCGAACAGGCCAAGCGCCTGGACTGGATCAAGCCCTTCACCACCGTGAAGCAGACCTCCTTCGACGACCATCGGGTCGATATCAAATGGTTCGCCGACGGCACCCTGAACGTCGCGTACAACTGCCTTGACCGCCATCTGGCGGAGCGTGGCGACCAGATCGCCATTATCTGGGAAGGCGACGATCCTTCCGAACACCGCAACATCACCTACCGTGAACTGCACGAAGAAGTCTGCAAGTTCGCCAACGCCCTGCGCGGCCAGGACGTGCACCGTGGCGATGTCGTAACCCTCTATATGCCGATGATTCCCGAGGCCGTGGTTGCCATGCTGGCCTGTGCCCGTATTGGCGCGATTCACTCGGTGGTATTCGGCGGCTTCTCCCCCGAAGCCCTGGCCGGTCGCATCATCGACTGTAAATCCAAAGTGGTCATCACCGCTGACGAAGGCCTGCGCGGCGGCAAGAAAACCCCGCTCAAGAGCAACGTCGACCGTGCCCTGACCAACCCGGAAACCAGCAGCGTGCAGAAGGTCATCGTGTGCAAACGCACCGGTGGCGAGATCGAATGGAACCGCCATCGCGACATCTGGTACCACTCGTTGCTGGAAGTGGCGTCGAGCACCTGCGCTCCGAAGGAAATGGGCGCCGAAGAATCGCTGTTCATCCTTTACACCTCCGGTTCCACCGGCAAGCCCAAGGGCGTGCTGCACACCACCGCCGGTTACCTGCTGTACGCCGCCCTGACCCACGAGCGGGTGTTCGACTACCGTCCGGGCGAAGTCTACTGGTGCACCGCTGATGTGGGCTGGGTCACCGGTCACAGCTATATCGTCTATGGCCCATTGGCCAACGGCGCGACCACACTGCTGTTTGAAGGCATCCCGAACTATCCGGATATCACCCGCGTGTCGAAAATCATCGACAAGCACAAGGTCAATATTCTCTACACGGCACCGACCGCCATCCGCGCGATGATGGCCGAAGGCACCAAGGCCGTTGAAGGCGCTGACGGTTCGAGCCTGCGCCTGCTGGGTTCGGTCGGCGAACCGATCAACCCGGAAGCCTGGAGCTGGTACTACAACACTGTCGGCAAGCAACGCTGCCCGATCGTTGATACCTGGTGGCAGACCGAGACCGGTGGCGTGCTGATCAGCCCGCTGCCAGGCGCCACGGCGCTCAAGCCAGGTTCGGCGACTCGTCCGTTCTTCGGCGTGATTCCGGCTCTGGTGGACAACCTGGGTAATCTGATCGAGGGTGCCGCCGAAGGCAACCTGGTGATCCTCGACTCGTGGCCAGGTCAGGCGCGTTCTCTGTTCGGTGATCACGACCGTTTCGTCGACACCTACTTCAAGACCTTCCGTGGCATGTACTTCACCGGTGACGGTGCCCGTCGCGATGAAGACGGTTACTACTGGATCACTGGTCGCGTGGATGACGTCCTCAACGTTTCCGGGCATCGCATGGGTACGGCAGAAATCGAAAGCGCCATGGTCGCCCACCCGAAAGTCGCCGAAGCGGCAGTGGTCGGTGTGCCTCACGACTTGAAGGGGCAGGGCATCTATGTCTACGTCACCCTCAATGGTGGTGAAGTGCCGGATGAAGCGTTGCGCGTAGAGCTGCGTAACTGGGTGCGCAAGGAAATCGGTCCGATTGCCTCGCCTGATGTCATTCAGTGGGCACCGGGCCTGCCGAAAACCCGTTCGGGCAAGATCATGCGCCGCATCCTGCGCAAGATCGCCACCGGTGAATACGATTCCCTGGGTGATATCTCGACCCTGGCCGATCCAGGCGTCGTGCAACACCTGATCGATACCCACAAGAGCATGAAGGTCGCCTGACTTTACGCTTTGAAAGCGCCCCGCCCGGTGTGAACCTGGCGGGGCGTTTTTTTTGGGGAGGGTTTATCCGATGGTTTCTGGATCACCGCGATCTCGTTGGAGCCGGGCTTGCCCGCGAATAGGCCGCCATATCCGGTACATCTGCTGCGTCTGCAAGAGTGTCTTCGCGGGCAAGCCTCGCTCCAACGGGCGGTAACGGCTATCCCGATAATTACCGAACTGTTACCGCTGTAACATTGTGTGTAACAACTCGCCCTGATGTGAGGCAAAGCCTCCCAGTTTTGTCGGATTGATCCCTGTTTTTGTGCTGTGTTTAAACATGGCGATGCGCTGCACTTGCCGTATTTCAAGGTGTTGCCAATAATGGGCGCGATTTTTGCTCATATGATCGGTTGCCTTTCTTTCGCTTCGCATAAAATTATGCAGGCTGTCAATCATGCAGGTGCCCGATTCCGGTGCTTCTGTAACTAGTTGTCGCATTGAAGAAATATCGACTTCGACGCTATCGCTAAAATGCCGATCACTCGCCGAGCTGTGCCGAACCCCGGTCACGGTTCCCTGGCGTCGCAAACAAAAGTCACCCCTTCGCACCGCAGGCCTTTTGCCTGTACTGCCATTTGTCTCGCTGTACCGATGGAGTTCTGCAAATGAAAAAGCTCATGCTTCTTGGCGCATTGGCGCTGTCCGTGCTGGCGCAGCCTGTATTCGCCGATGAAAAGCCGCTCAAGATCGGTATCGAAGCCGCTTACCCTCCGTTCGCATCCAAGGCGCCGGACGGCAGCATCGTCGGTTTCGACTACGACATCGGTAACGCCCTGTGTGAAGAGATGAAGGTCAAGTGCACCTGGGTCGAGCAGGAATTCGATGGCCTGATCCCCGCCCTCAAAGTCCGCAAGATCGACGCCATCCTGTCGTCGATGTCCATCACCGAAGAGCGCAAGCAATCGGTTGATTTCACCAACAAGTATTACAACAGCCCGGCGCGCCTGGTCATGAAGGAAGGCACCGCTGTCAGCGACGGCCTGACCGAACTCAAGGGCAAGAACATCGGCGTACAGCGCGGCTCGATCCACGAGCGCTTCGCCAAGGAAGTCCTCGCGCCACTGGGTGTCGAGGTCAAGCCGTACAGCTCGCAGAATGAAATCTACCTGGACATCGGCGCCGGTCGTCTTGATGGCACGCTGGCCGACGCCACCTTGCTGCAGGATGGCTTCCTCAAGACCGATTCGGGCAAGGGCTACGCTTTCGTAGGTCCGGCCTTCAGCGACGCCAAATACTTCGGTGATGGCATCGGCATCGCGGTACGCAAGGGTGACAGCGCCAACCTCAAGCGCATCAACGACGCCATCGCGGCAATCCGCGCCAATGGCAAATACAAGGCGATCCAGGACAAGTACTTCGATTTCGATATCTACGGCAAATAAGCCCCTTACCTATCGATTGTCCGCAATGGCGCAAGTCGTACGCTGGTCTTGCGCCATTTTCTTTTCCCTCGCTTGAGGACTGCACATCATGTTGAAAGGCTACGGGGCCGTCATCCTCGACGGCGCATGGCTGACGTTGCAGCTGGCCCTGTCTTCCATGGCACTGGCCATTGTCCTCGGCTTGATCGGCGTGGCCCTGCGCCTGTCGCCGGTACGCTGGCTGGCCTGGCTGGGCGATCTGTATTCGACGGTGATTCGCGGCATTCCCGATCTGGTGCTGATCCTGCTGATCTTCTATGGCGGCCAGGACCTGCTCAATCGCGTCGCGCCTTTGCTCGGCTATGACGATTACATCGATTTGAATCCGCTGCTGGCCGGCATCGGCACCCTGGGCTTTATCTTCGGTGCCTATCTGTCCGAGACCTTTCGCGGCGCGTTCATGGCCATTCCCAAGGGGCAGGCTGAAGCGGGCATGGCCTATGGCATGAGCCCGTTCAAGGTGTTTTTCCGCATTCTCGTACCGCAGATGGTGCGCCTGGCGATCCCCGGCTTCACCAATAACTGGCTGGTACTGACCAAGGCCACCGCGCTGATCTCCGTGGTCGGCCTGCAAGACATGATGTTCAAGGCCAAGCAGGCGGCTGACGCTACCCGCGAACCCTTCACCTTTTTCCTCGCAGTGGCCGCCATGTATCTGGTCATCACCAGTGTTTCGCTGCTGGTCCTGCGTCAACTGGAACGACGCTACTCGGTAGGCGTAAGGGCGGCTGACCTATGATGTTCGACTACAACGTCGTCTGGAACAGCCTGCCGCTGTACTTCGGCGGCCTGCTGATCACCCTCAAGCTGCTGGCGATTTCCCTGCTGTTCGGCCTGCTCGCCGCCGTGCCCCTGGGCCTGATGCGCGTCTCGAAACAGCCACTGGTGAACATGAGCGCCTGGCTCTACACCTACGTGATTCGCGGCACGCCCATGCTGGTACAGCTGTTCCTGATCTACTACGGGCTGGCCCAATTCCAGGTGGTGCGCGACAGTATCTTCTGGCCGTGGCTGTCCAGCGCGACCTTCTGCGCCTGTCTGGCCTTCGCCATCAACACCAGTGCCTACACCGCCGAAATCATTGCCGGCAGCCTCAAGGCCACGCCCGCCGGGGAAATCGAAGCGGCCAGGGCGATGGGCATGTCCAAGGCCAAGATGTACCGCCGCATCCTGCTGCCTTCGGCCCTGCGCCGGGCGCTGCCGCAGTACAGCAACGAAGTGATCATGATGCTGCAGACCACCAGTCTGGCCTCCATCGTCACTCTGGTGGACATCACTGGCGCGGCCCGCGAGGTCAACGCCAAGTATTACCTGCCGTTCGAGGCCTACATCACGGCCGGCGTGTTTTATCTGTGCCTGACATTCATTCTGGTGCGGTTGTTCAAGCTGGCGGAACGCCGCTGGCTTGGCTACCTCGCTCCCCGCAAGGGCTGACCCATGCAAAGAATCGATCATGTATTGCCCTGGAGCACCCTGGGCAGCGAACGTCGCCTGAGTGTCTTCCGCTTCGGCCACGGCGAGCGCAAGGCCTATATCCAGGCCAGCCTGCACGCCGACGAACTGCCCGGCATGCGCACCGCCTGGGAGTTGAAGAAGCGTCTGACCGAGCTGGAAGCACAAGGCTTGCTCAAGGGCGTCGTCGAACTGGCGCCGGTGGCCAATCCCATGGGCCTGGGGCAGCTACTGCAAGGCGCGCATCAGGGCCGTTTCGAATTCGGCAGCGGGCGCAATTTCAATCGCGATTTTTGCGAGTTGAGCGCACCGGTGGCCGAGCGTCTCGATGGTCAACTGAGTGACGATCCCCATGCCAATATCCAGCTGATCCGTCAGGCCATGGCCGATGTCCTGGCCGATCTGCCGCCTGCCCAGAGCCAGTTGCAGGGCATGCAGCGGGTTCTGCTCAGTCATGCCTGTACCGCTGATGTGGTACTGGATCTGCATTGTGATGCCGAGGCCGCGCTGCATATGTATGCCTTGCCGCAACACTGGCCACAGTGGCGCTCCCTGGCCGCCCATCTGGGCATGAGCGTCGGCCTGCTGGCGGAAGATTCCGGCGGAAGTTCCTTCGACGAGGCCTGTTCGTTGCCGTGGCTGCGCCTGTCGCGCAAGTTTCCCGAAGCGGCGATTCCTCTCGCCTGTCTGGCCACGACCCTGGAACTGGGTGGTCAGGCCGATACCGGCAAGGACGCCGCCGAGGCTCATGCCGCCGGCATCCTCGCCTTCCTCGCCGAACAGGGCCTGATCGGCGGTGACTGGCCGCAGCCGGAGCGCGAAGCCTGCGAAGGTATGCCATTCGAAGGCACCGAGCTGCTTTATGCACCGCATCCGGGTGTGGTCACCTTCCTGCGCCCGGCCGGGGCCTGGGTCGAAGTGGGCGAACCGTTGTTCGAAGTCATCGATCCGCTGTCCGATCAGGTCAGCATCGTCTGCACCCAAACTGCCGGGGTGGTCTACGCCATCGAGCGGCTTCGTTATGCCCAACCGGGTTTCTGGCTGGCGAAAGTGGCGGGGCGCACCGCGCTGCGTCATGGCCGTCTGCTCAGCGACTGATTTGCGAGAGCCAAGCATGAACAAACTCGAAGTCCAGGACCTGCACAAACGCTACGGCAGCCACGAAGTGCTCAAGGGTATTTCCATGACCGCCAAGGCCGGCGATGTGATCAGCATCATCGGCTCCAGTGGCTCGGGCAAAAGTACTTTCCTGCGCTGCATCAACCTGCTGGAACAGCCCCATGCGGGCAAGATCCTGCTCAACAATGAAGAGCTGAAACTGGTGCCCAACAAGGACGGCGGTCTCAGGGCGGCGGATCCTAGACAGTTGCAGCGCATGCGCTCGCGGCTGTCCATGGTATTCCAGCACTTCAACCTGTGGTCGCACATGACGGCCCTGGAAAATATTATCGAAGCGCCGATCCATGTGCTCGGCGTACCAAAGAAGGAAGCCCTGGAAAAGGCCGAGCACTACCTGGCCAAGGTCGGCGTCGCCCACCGCAAGGACGCCTATCCGGGGCATATGTCCGGCGGTGAGCAGCAGCGCGTGGCGATTGCCCGTGCCCTGGCAATGGAGCCGGAAGTCATGCTGTTCGACGAACCGACCTCGGCGCTGGACCCGGAGCTGGTGGGTGATGTGCTCAAGGTCATGCAGGCCCTGGCTCAGGAAGGCCGGACCATGGTGGTGGTGACTCATGAGATGGGCTTTGCCCGTGAGGTCTCCAACCAGTTGGTGTTCCTGCACAAAGGTCTGGTCGAGGAGCGCGGCAACCCCCGGGAAGTGCTGGTCAATCCGCAGTCGGAACGTTTGCAGCAGTTTCTTTCCGGCAGCCTAAAGTGATACCCGGCATCGCTTGACGAT
Source organism: Pseudomonas sp. Pseusp88 (assembly GCF_047303955.1). Taxonomy (NCBI): domain Bacteria; kingdom Pseudomonadati; phylum Pseudomonadota; class Gammaproteobacteria; order Pseudomonadales; family Pseudomonadaceae; genus Pseudomonas; species Pseudomonas sp. Pseusp88. Next base: position 16,281 of record NZ_JBGLYM010000047.1, read on the forward strand.
GCCTTTTGTTAAAGAACCGGTCATGCTGCGCTTCATTTGAAGAACCGGGTTACCCCTGATCGGGCGCTGCGTCGCCCGACCCACTTGTGCAACACGTTTCGGACTTCACTCAATGACTGCTCATCGAATAGGTTTTCTTATCTGGCCCAGCACCAAAGCCCTGACCCTGGCGCTGGCTGAAGAAGCCCTGCGCGTGGCCCAGCGGGTGCATCCGGATGTGACCTACGAGTTGTCATTCCTGCAGGCCGAAGCGCCGACTGAAGGCGGTGCGTGGCAATTGCCGGGCGAGCCGTGGACAGGGCGCCTGGAAGGTTGTCAGAAATTGTTCCTGTTGGCTGATGAGCCGCCCGCGCCCATGAGTTCGCTGCTCAGCAGCGCCCTCAAGCAACTGGTGCGCAGTGGTTGCCAGATCGGCGGCTTGTCGGCAGGGATCTATCCGTTGGCGCAGTTGGGTTTGCTCGACGGTTATCGTGCGGCCGTGCATTGGCGCTGGCAGGATGATTTCAGCGAGCGTTTCCCCAAGGTCATTGCCACCAGTCATTTATTCGACTGGGACCGTGATCGCCTCACCGCTTGTGGCGGCATGGCGGTACTTGATCTGCTGTTGGCGGTCCTGGCCCGTGACCATGGTGCGGAACTGGCCGGTGCGGTGTCCGAGGAACTGGTGGTCGAGCGCATTCGTGAAGGCGGCGAGCGTCAGCGCATCCCGTTGCAGAACCGTTTGGGCTCCAGCCATCCGAAGCTGACCCAGGCGGTCCTGCTGATGGAAGCCAATATCGAAGAACCCCTGACCACCGACGAAATCGCCCAGCATGTCTGCGTATCGCGCCGTCAGCTGGAGCGGATCTTCAAGCAATACCTCAACCGCGTGCCAAGCCAGTACTACCTGGAACTGCGCCTGAACAAGGCCCGGCAGATGCTCATGCAAACCAGTAAATCGATCATCCAGATCGGCCTGTCCTGCGGCTTCTCCTCCGGCCCGCACTTCTCCAGTGCCTACCGCAACTTCTTCGGCGCCACCCCCCGCGAAGATCGCAACCAGCGTCGCAGCAGCAGCCCGTTTGAACTGTCGTCGGTGCCCGCCGAGCGCGGTTGATCCCGACACTGCACATGATTTGGAATACGGTCCCGCAGGAGCCGGCTGCTGGCGAGAGCGTCGTATCAGGCAATGAAGATGTCGCTTGTTATACCGCCATCGCCAGCAAGCCGGCTCCTACGGGGGGCCTCATTTCAATCTGGGTACTGTGATCTCTGCGAAGCACTTGTGAGCGTCACACCCAGATGGCATCCCATAGCGGGTAATCCTGTACCCGCCGAACCAGACCCGCGCGTAACGGGTTGGCGACAATGTAACGTGCGGCAGGCAGCAGATCTTCTTCACGGCGAATGGCGTGATCGTGAAAACCTCTTTGCCACATCCCGCCTTTGCGCTTCAGGTAAATATTCACATCTTGGGTACAGCGGGATTTGGTGGCGAGCATCAGATCCGACAAGGTGCATCCCTTCAGCTGAATAAGCCAATGGAAATGGTCGGGCATCACTACCCAGGCCAGAGATTCGATCCGGCCCTCGGTTTGCGCCTGACGAAGCTGTTTGACCAATAACCGACCCACTCGCCAATCGGCGAAGAACGGAATGCGGTCTCTCGTAACCGCTGTCAGCAAGTGGATTTGATTGGTTTGGCAAGAGCGTCCGATACGCAGGCGGTTGGCGTGAGGAGATATTTGCATTCCATTGTCTTGGGTTGTGGATAACGTCCATAACCCTAGAGTCGCCCGAGGGATGGCCGCTGATTTGTGTGAATCAAAATATCTCAGACACACCGCGAACCTTAGGAGTCGGCTTGCTGGCGATGGCGTCGGGTCAGGCGATGAAGATGTCGTTTGTACACTGCCATCGCCGGCAAGTCGGCTCCTTCAAGTCCCGGCTAAAGCCGGCCCCACAGATAAAACACCAACCTTTGGGGGCGAGGGGGGCATATCCGAGAATCAACCAGCCGTCTGCTTCTCGCCAACACCTTGGCTCCTGCCTGTACGCATTTGCCGTGCAATCGATGTATCCCGCCAAATCAAATCATCTGTATCTGCAACAACCCGCCCCCAACGTTTAAACTGCGCCTTTGTGACGGTATATGTCGCATTGCCGAAAGCCTTGAAAAATACCGGTTTTGCGCTGTAACAAGTTGTCGCTTGGCGGCAAGGCCGAACATGAATCAGTCCTTACAATCCTTCCATCGCTCGCCAGTTCCAGGCGGGCGTTCCTCTTCAGGAGACTCCGATGTCCGTTGAGCAAGCACCGGTGCACCGCGCCGATTTCGACCAGGTGATGGTCCCTAACTATGCACCGGCCGCTTTTATCCCCGTGCGTGGTCTCGGTTCCCGTGTGTGGGACCAGGCGGGTCGTGAGCTGGTGGACTTCTCCGGCGGTATTGCCGTGAACGTGCTGGGCCATTGCCATCCGGCGCTGGTCGGTGCACTGACCGTGCAGGGCAATCAGCTGTGGCATGTCTCCAACGTCTTCACCAACGAGCCGGCCCTGCGCCTGGCCAGGAAGCTGGTGGATGCGACTTTCGCCGAGCGCGTGTTCTTCTGCAACTCCGGCGCCGAAGCCAACGAGGCCGCATTCAAGCTGGCCCGTCGCGTGGCGTTTGAGCTGTACGGCGAAGAGAAGTACGAAATCGTTGCCGCCCTCAACAGCTTCCACGGCCGTACCCTGTTTACCGTGACCGTGGGCGGTCAGTCCAAGTATTCCGACGGTTTCGGCCCCAAGATCACCGGTATCAAGCATGTACCGTTCAACGATCTGGAAGCTTTGAAAGCGGCGGTCTCCGACAAGACCTGCGCCGTGGTGCTGGAGCCGATCCAGGGGGAGGGTGGCGTACTGCCTGCTGATCTGGCCTACCTGCAAGGTGCCCGTGCCCTGTGCGACCAGTTCAACGCACTGCTGGTATTCGACGAAGTGCAGAGCGGCATGGGCCGTAGTGGCGAGCTGTTCGCCTACATGCACTACGGCGTGACCCCGGACATTCTCTCCAGCGCCAAGAGCATTGGCGGCGGTTTCCCGATGGCGGCGATGATGACCACCGAGAAACTGGCCAAGCACCTGGGCGTCGGCGTCCATGGCACCACTTATGGCGGCAATCCTCTGGCGTGCGCCGTGGGCAATGCGGTCATGGACGTGGTCAATACGCCGGAAGTGCTGGCAGGGGTGAAAGCCAAGCATCAGCTGTTCCGCAGCCGCCTCGAGAAAATCGGCGAGCAGTACGGCGTGTTCAGCGAAGTGCGCGGCATGGGCCTGCTTATCGGGTGCGTGCTGACTGATGCCTGGAAAGGCAAGGCCAAGGACATTTTCAACGCCGCCGAGCAGCAGGACCTGATGATTTTGCAGGCAGGCCCCGACGTGGTCCGCTTCGCGCCAAGCCTGGTGATCGAAGACGCGGATATCGAAGAAGGCCTGAATCGCTTCGAACGCGCCATCATCAAGCTGACCCAGGCCTGATCAACTGCTGTACCCGCCGACGTCCAGCGACGGGCGTCGGCCTTTTTCCCTCGTGCCAGGCGGCCATTGCCGCGTGGCGCTTTTTTCTCCGGCCGGTCGTTATCGGTCTGTTTTTCCGCAAGGTTAAGGAGTGACACCATGCTGGTGATGCGCCCCGCGCAAATGGCTGATCTGGCCGAGGTTCAACGCCTCGCTGCCGACAGCCCGATTGGTGTCACATCCCTGCCGGATGATGCTGGCCGTTTGAGCGACAAGATTTCGGCCTCGGAGGCCTCGTTTGCCGCCGAAGTCAGCTTCAACGGGGAAGAAAGCTATTTCTTCGTGCTCGAAGACAGCGACAGCGGGCGTCTGGTCGGCTGTTCCGGGATTGTCGCTTCGGCGGGTTATTCCGAACCCTTCTACAGCTTCCGCAACGAAACCTTCGTGCATGCTTCCCGAGAGCTGAAGATCCACAACAAGATCCACGTGCTGTCCCAGTGCCATGACCTGACCGGCAACAGCCTGCTGACCAGTTTCTATGTGGTCCCGGAGCTGGTCGGTACGCCCTGGTCGGAACTCAATTCCCGTGGCCGCCTGATGTTCGTTGCCTCCCATCCCGAGCGTTTCGCCGATTCGGTGGTCACCGAGATCGTCGGCTACAGCGATGAAAATGGCGACTCGCCATTTTGGGACGCCATTGGCCGCAACTTCTTCGACCTCAATTACGCGGAAGCCGAGCGCCTGTGCGGCCTGAAAAGCCGGACTTTCCTGGCCGAGCTGATGCCACATTACCCGATCTATGTGCCGCTGCTGCCGGACGCCGCCCAGGAAGCCATGGGCCAGGTGCATCCGCGGGCGCAGATCACCTTCGACATCCTGATGCGCGAAGGCTTCGAGACCGATCACTACATTGACATCTTCGACGGCGGGCCGACCCTGCATGCGCGGGTCTCGGGGATTCGTTCGATTGCCCAGAGCCGTGTCGTGCCGGTCAAAGTCGGCGAGCCGGGCAAGGGCGGGCGTCTGTATCTGGTGGCCAACGGCCAATTGCAGGATTACCGCGCCGTGCTAATGGAGCTGGACTGGGCACCGGGCAAGCCTGTGTTGCTCAGCCTGGAAGCCGCCGAGGCGCTGGGGGTTGGCGAGGGTGCCAGCGTTCGTGTAGTTGCGGTTTAAGCGGGCCAGTTGGCTGCTGAATATTGAGTTTGCGAGTTTCGCGGGTCGCCCTGAAGGCACCCGTGTCGAGGAGATAGCATGATCGTTCGTCCCGTACGCAGCAGTGACCTGCCGGCGCTGATCGAGCTGGCGCGTAACACCGGCGCCGGTTTGACCACGCTGCCCGCCAACGAAAAGCGCCTGGCGCACCGGGTGGGCTGGGCCGAGAAAACCTTCCGGGGCGAAGCCGAGCGTGGCGACGCAGACTATCTGTTCGTGCTTGAAGACGATCAGGAGCGTGTCGTCGGCATTTCTGCCATTGCCGGAGCGGTCGGCTTGCGTGAGCCCTGGTACAACTACCGGGTCGGCCTGACGGTCAGCGCTTCGCAAGAGCTGAATATCTACCGCGAGATCCCGACGCTGTTTCTGGCCAATGACCTGACCGGCAATTCCGAGCTGTGCTCGCTGTTTCTGCACAGCGACTTCCGCACCGGCCTCAACGGTCGTCTGCTGGCCAAGTCGCGGATGCTGTTCATCGCCGAGTTCCCGCAGCTGTTCGGCCCCAAAATCATCGCCGAGATGCGCGGCATGTCCGACGAGAATGGCCGCTCGCCGTTCTGGGAAAGCCTGGGCCGGCATTTCTTCAAGATGGAATTCAGCCAGGCCGATTACCTGACGGGTGTGGGCAACAAGGCGTTCATCGCCGAGCTGATGCCCAAGTTTCCGCTGTACAGCTGCTTTCTGTCGGAGGCTGCTCGTGCGGTCATCGGCCGTGTTCATGCCGATACCGAGCCGGCCTTGACGATGCTCAAAAGCGAAGGTTTCAGCTATCAGGGCTACGTCGATATCTTTGACGCCGGCCCGGCAGTGGAATGCGAGACCCGCAAGATCCGCGCGGTCCACGACAGTCAGGCACTGGTGTTGGCCATCGGCACACCGGGCGACGACGCCATGTCGTTCCTGATCCACAACCGCAAGCGCGAAGAGTGCCGCATCACCGTAGGACCGGGCCGTTTTGCTGCGGGTACTCTGGTGGTTGACCCGCTGACCGCTCGCCGTCTGCGTCTGAATGCCGGTGATCAGGTACGCGCTGTGCCGCTGTCGCCAAACAAGGAGGCGGTCTGATGAGCACCTTGTATATTGCCGGTACCTGGCAGGCCGGGCAGGGCGACGCTTTCGAATCCTTGAATCCGGTCACCCAGCAGGTTGTCTGGGCCGGGCAGGGGGCCAGCGAAGTTCAGGTTGATGCCGCAGTCAAGGCGGCACGCCAGGCTTTTCCGGCCTGGGCTATGCGTTCTCTGGATGAGCGCATTACCGTGCTGGAAGCCTTTGCCGCCAGCCTGAAAAGCCATGCGGATGAGCTGGCCCATTGCATTGGTGAGGAAACCGGCAAGCCGCTGTGGGAATCGGCTACGGAAGTCACCAGCATGATCAACAAGGTGGCGATCTCGGTGCAGAGCTACCGAGAGCGCACCGGCGAGAAAAGCGGTCCGTTGGGTGACGCCTCGGCTGTATTGCGCCACAAGCCCCACGGCGTGGTTGCGGTATTCGGTCCGTACAATTTTCCCGGTCACCTGCCCAACGGTCATATCGTCCCGGCACTGCTGGCCGGTAACGCCGTGCTGTTCAAACCCAGCGAGCTGACGCCGAAAGTCGCCGAGCTGACGGTCAAGTGCTGGATCGAGGCCGGGCTGCCCGCCGGCATTCTGAATCTGCTGCAGGGCGCCCGGGAAACCGGCATCGCCCTGGCGGCGAACAGCGGTATCGATGGCCTGTTCTTTACCGGTTCCAGCCGTACCGGCAATGCCTTGCATCAACAATTCGCCGGGCGTCCGGACAAGATCCTCGCCCTGGAAATGGGTGGCAATAATCCGCTGGTGGTGGATCAGGTACAGGATGTCGATGCGGCGGTGTACACGGTGATTCAGTCGGCGTTCATTTCCGCCGGGCAGCGCTGCACCTGTGCGCGCCGCCTGTTGGTGCCGCAGGGCGTATGGGGCGATGCCTTCCTTGAGCGACTGGTGGCGGTCACTGAAACCATCCAGGTGGGTGCTTTCGACCAGCAGCCCGCACCCTTCATGGGCTCGGTGATTTCCCTGCATGCGGCGCTAGCCTTGCTCGCGGCCCAGGAGCAACTGTTGGCCAATGGTGCCGTCAGTCTGCTGCCGATGACCCAGCCTCTGGCCACCGCCGCCTTGCTGACCCCGGGGATTCTAGATGTCAGCCAGGTCAGCGATCGTCTTGACGAGGAGCTGTTCGGGCCATTGCTGCAAGTGGTGCGCTATACCGATTTCGATGGGGCAATTGCCGAAGCCAACGATACCCGGTACGGCCTGGCGGCCGGTCTGTTGTCGGATTCCGAAGCGCGTTACAAGCAGTTCTGGCTGCAAAGCCGGGCGGGGATCGTCAACTGGAACAAGCAACTGACCGGTGCGGCCAGTACCGCGCCTTTCGGTGGTGTCGGTGCCTCGGGCAATCACCGCGCCAGCGCCTATTACGCGGCGGACTACTGCGCGTATCCGGTGGCATCGCTGGAGGCTGCGGTTCTGACCTTGCCTGCAACCCTGACGCCGGGCCTCCGCTTGTCCTGATTTGCGACCGCCCTGAGATGTGCCGTAGCTGTATAAAAATAGATCCATGGAGCCAAGCCGATGAAATCCTGTGAAGTCAACTTTGACGGTTTAGTGGGGCCCACCCACAACTACGGCGGGCTGTCCTACGGCAACGTCGCGTCCCAGAGCAACAGCCAGCAGACTTCCAACCCGCGTGAGGCGGCGCTGCAGGGCCTGGCCAAGATGAAAGCGCTGATGGACATGGGCTTCACCCAGGGCGTGCTGGCACCCCAGGAGCGTCCGGATGTTGCCGGCCTGCGCAAGCTGGGCTTCAGCGGCAGCGACGCCGAAGTGATCGCCAAGGTGGCGAAACAGGATATGCCGCTGCTGGTGGCCAGTTGCTCGGCGTCGAGCATGTGGGTGGCCAACGCCGCCACGGTCAGCCCGAGTGCCGATACCGCAGACGGCCGCGTGCATTTCACCGCCGCCAATCTCAACTGCAAATACCACCGCAGCATTGAGCACCCGACGACCAGTCGGGTACTGCAGGCGATGTTTGCCGACCCGCAGCATTTCGCTCATCACGCGGCCTTGCCTGCCGTTGCCCAGTTCGGCGACGAGGGTGCGGCCAACCATACGCGTTTCTGCCGTGACTACGGCGATGCCGGGGTCGAGTTCTTTGTGTTCGGGCGCAGTGCCTTCGACACTCGCTATCCGGCGCCGCAGAAATACCCGGCGCGTCAGACCCTGGAGGCGTCCCAGGCGGTGGCCAGGCTGCACGGCCTGAGCGCCGAGGGCGTGGTCTACGGCCAGCAGAATCCGGCGGTGATCGATCAGGGCGTGTTCCATAACGACGTGATCGCGGTCGGCAATGGCGAAGTGCTGTTCTATCACGAGGATGCCTTCCTCAATACCGAGTCGCTGGTGGCCGAATTGCACGATAAGCTCAGCCGTCGCGGCGGGCGTCTGCAAGCCATTTGCGTGCCCCGCGCCGAAGTGGCGGTGGAGGACGCGGTGCGCTCCTACCTGTTCAACAGCCAGTTGCTGGCCCGTGGCGACGGTTCGATGCTGCTTATCGTGCCGGAAGAGTGCCGGGTCAACGAGCGGGTCTGGAACTACCTGCAACGCCTGATTGCCGATGAAAGCCCGATCGGCGAGGTCAAGGTCTTCGACCTCAAGCAGAGCATGCAGAATGGCGGCGGCCCGGCGTGTCTGCGTCTGCGCGTGGCGCTCAAGGACAATGAGCTGTCGGCGGTCAACCCCGGCGTGATCATGACGGCGCCGCTGTACGAAAGCCTGACCCAGTGGGTCGACCGCCATTACCGCGACCGCATGGGCGAAAACGACCTGGCTGATCCACAATTGCTGCTTGAATGCCGCACGGCACTGGATGAACTGACGCAAATCCTTAAACTGGGCGCCGTTTATCCGTTTCAGCTGGGCTGAAACCCTTTTTCCTCTCTAAGAGAAGCCAGACCATGAGCGATTCCCTGCAGTTGATCCTTGAAGATACCGATGGCACCCAACTGGAAACGTCCTGCACCCGCGTTGCCGTCATCTGGCAGGGCAAGGAGCTGTGGATTCAACAGGACGGCCGTGGTCAGTTGCTGATTGGCGTCGATGTCGAGGAGGGCGATGCCGAATACGCCAATCTGCTGCTGCGCCCGCTGGCCACCAATCTGGTCAGCCTGCAACTGGAAATGGAACCGGCGGACATGGGCGACGACGAGGACCACGTCCACGGCCCTGACTGCAATCACGATCACTGATAAGGAGTAGCGGATGCTCGCCCTCGGCAAACTGCTTGAACTGACCCTGGCCGGGCGCGAGCCTGCGGAGAAGACTCAACTGACCGCCGACGGTACGCGCCTGCGCTGGCTCGGTGAGGGCGCGCTGGAGGTGCGCCCGCCCCAGGTTCGGGATAACGCCACGGACCTGTTGTTGTCTGCCGGTATTCACGGCAATGAAACCGCCCCGATCGAGCTGCTGGACGAGCTGATTCAGGGTATCGCCCGTGGCCGGTTGAAGCCACGGGCACGCATTCTGTTTCTGTTCGGCAACCCCGAGGCCATGCGCCGCGGCGAGCGTTATGTCGAGCAGGACGTCAACCGGCTGTTCAATGGCCGTCATGAGTTCGCGATCGGCAGCGAGGCCATGCGCGCCGCAGAGCTGGAGCGCCTGGCGGCCAGCTTCTTCAGCATCGAAGGCCGTCATCGCGTGCATTACGACCTGCATACGGCGATTCGTGGCTCGAAGATCGAACAATTTGCCCTCTATCCCTGGAAGGAAGGGCGCAGGCATTCACGCCGCGAACTGGCCCGCCTGCGCGCCGCCGGCATGGCCGCGGTGCTGCTGCAGAACAAGCCGTCGATCGTCTTCAGCGCCTATACCTACGACCAATTGGGGGCCGAGGCCTTCACTCTGGAGCTGGGCAAGGCGCGGCCCTTCGGGCAGAACCAGGACGTCAACCTGACGCTGCTGCGTCAGCGCCTGCAGTTGATGATCGAAGGCAACGAGCCCGAGGCCGACGAGTCCCTGGACGGTTTGCAGCTGTTCAGCGTCGCTCGGGAAATCATCAAGCACAGCGATGCCTTCACTCTCAACCTGGCGGCGGATATCGAGAATTTTTCGCCACTGGAAAAAGGCTATGTGCTGGCCCGGGATCCGGGGCACGAGCCTTGGGTAATCGAGGAAGAGGGGGCGCGCATTATCTTCCCCAACCCCAAGGTCAAGAATGGCCTGCGGGCGGGGATTCTGATTGTGCCGGCGGCCGAAGACGCCCTGTAAAACCTGCCTGACGCTGATATTAATGGGCGGGGTGAGTTCTGTGGGAGGTCCAGCCCCGTCTACGACAGCTGCGCCGTCGCGCAGCAAACACTTGGCAGGGGAGTCATCTGTGGGAGCGAATTCATTCGCGAAGAGGCCGGTACATCCGCCGCGTTTGTCTGGCCTTCACTATCGTTTTCGCGAATGAATTCGCTCCCACATTAAACTTGCGCAATTCGCGCCGGCCGGATCTCAAATCAAGATTGATGAGACCCGGTCAAGTCGATATTCAGACCGCGCGCTTGTGCAACTCATGGTTACGAATCGCGCGCAGTTTGCTCAGGGTATCGGCGCAGGTTTTCGCCGCTTCCTGGCCTTTGTCCACGAAGTGCCGGAAGAAGTAGTTGTGGTGCTCCTCGCCGCCATGGAAGTTATGCGGGGTCAGGACCACGGAGAATACCGGTACTTCGGTTTCCAGCTGGACCTGCATCAACCCGCTGATCACCGATTGGGCGACGAATTCGTGGCGATAGATACCACCGTCCACGACCAGGCCGGCTGCGACGATGCCCGCGTAGCGGCCCGACTTGGCCAGCAGTTTGGCGTGCAGCGGGATTTCGAAGGCGCCGCCGACTTCGAAGAAGTCGATGTCTTGCTCGGTATAGCCATGGGCGGCCATTTCAGTGACAAAGCCTTTACGGCTCTGATCGACGATATCTTTGTGCCAGCAAGCCTGAATGAACGCGATACGTTCGTTCGAGTGGTTTTTGCTTTTGCTGTCAATGGCGGTGGGTTGCATCTGTTCTGACTCCTGTTTATGAAAAAAACAGGGCATTTTGGATCGAATGGGATTTCCGGCAGCCGCCCGCCTTGCGCGCATGTTTGCCGTGCGCAGTGGTGGCAGCCCTGTTGCCAATCCCGTTCTCTCTTCATCCGGACTATGACCGTCGGCCCCGGAATCACACCGGGTCTGCTAGACCTTGGCCGTTGCCGAAGCAACAGGACAAGCGCTCGCGGGCTAGACGCTTTGCACGTCATTACCGCCGGTGGGGAGTTGCACCCCGCCCTGAGAACGTTGCCAGCACATTCGATGCTGGCGCGCAGTTTTTACCATACATTTCCACGCTATGCATCGACACTTTCGTAAGGTTGACCTGCACTTTACTTATATAAAGTCTTTTTATTAGCTATAGCAGGCCTTGATTATCCTGGCTTTGAGCCTCAGTAATGCCTTGTTGCCACCTCATGAATGCGTTCACTATTGAGGTTCGATTTTTTTCAGGGAGCTTTGACCGTGACCGTTATCGATTTACGCAGTGACACCGTGACCCAGCCCACCGCCGGCATGCGCGAAGCCATGGCCCGGGCGCCTCTGGGCGATGATGTCTATGGTGAGGACCCGACGGTCAATCGTCTCGAGGCCTTCCTGGCCGAGCGCCTGGGTTTTGCTGCGGCGCTGTTCGTGCCCACGGGTACCATGAGCAACCTGCTGGGGCTGATGGCCCATTGCGAGCGCGGTGACGAATATATCGTCGGCCAACAGGCTCACACTTATAAATACGAAGGCGGTGGCGCGGCGGTGCTGGGTTCGATCCAGCCGCAGCCGCTGGACGTGCAGGCCGACGGTTCCCTTGATCTCGATCAGGTGGTCGGGGCGATCAAGGCCGACGATTTCCACTTTGCCCGCACCCGCCTGCTGGCCCTGGAAAACACCATGCAGGGTAAGGTTTTGCCCCTGGAATATCTCGCTGCGGCGCGCAAAGTCACCGCCGAGCAGGGCCTGGCCCTGCATCTCGACGGTGCGCGGCTGTATAACGCGGCAGTGAAGCTGGGTGTCGATGCCCGCGAGATCACCCGGTATTTCGATTCGGTCTCGGTGTGTCTGTCCAAGGGCCTGGGTGCACCGATCGGCTCGGTGTTGTGCGGCTCCGAGGCGCTGATCGGCAAGGCCCGGCGCCTGCGCAAGATGGTCGGTGGCGGCATGCGTCAGGCCGGTCTGCTGGCAGCGGCGGGGTTGTATGCCCTGGAGCATCAGGTCGAGCGTCTGGCCGAGGACCACGCCAACGCCGCCGTGCTGGCCAAGGGACTGAGCGAACTGGGCTACGAGGTCGAGCCGGTGCAGACCAATATGGTCTATGTGCAGATCGGTGATCAGGCTCAGGCGCTGAAAGACTTCTGTGCCGAACAGGGCATCGTGCTCAGTGCCGCGCCGCGTTTGCGCATGGTCACCCACCTGGATGTGTCCCGTGCCGGGATTGAGCAGGTCGTAGCCGCATTCGCCCGCTTCAGACCCTGATAAGTTACCGATAATCCAGTTGCTTGTTTCTATCGCATAAACAGACTGTACCGACAGCGCAACGCCTATATAATGCGGCCCTTTGCAAGTCGTACTTGCCTTTGCCCGCAATCGCCGTGGAAGAACCTAATGAAAAGCGCAGAAATCCGTGAAGCCTTCCTGAGCTTCTTCGAAGAGCAAGGCCACACCCGTGTCGCCTCCAGCTCCCTGATCCCGGGCAACGACCCCACCCTGCTGTTCACCAACGCGGGCATGAACCAGTTCAAGGATTGCTTCCTGGGCCAGGAAAAGCGCGCCTACACCCGCGCAGTCAGCAGCCAGAAGTGCGTGCGCGCAGGCGGCAAGCACAACGACCTGGAAAACGTCGGCTACACCGCGCGTCACCACACCTTCTTCGAGATGCTCGGCAACTTCAGCTTCGGTGATTACTTCAAGCGCGATGCGATCACCTACGCCTGGACCTTCCTGACCTCGGACAAGTGGCTGAACCTGCCCAAGGAAAAGCTCTGGGTCACGGTCTATGCCAGCGATGACGAAGCCTACGATATCTGGACCAAGCAAATCGGCGTGCCGGCCGAGCGCATGGTCCGTATCGGTGACAACAAGGGCGCGCCATACGCTTCCGACAACTTCTGGACCATGGGCGATACCGGGCCGTGCGGTCCTTGCACCGAGATCTTCTATGATCACGGCGCCGACATCTGGGGCGGCCCACCGGGCTCGCCGGAAGAAGACGGCGACCGCTACATCGAGATCTGGAACAACGTCTTCATGCAGTTCAACCGCACCGCCGATGGCGTGCTGCACCCGCTGCCTGCGCCGTCGGTGGACACCGGCATGGGCCTGGAGCGGATCAGTGCCGTGCTGCAGCACGTGCATTCGAACTACGAGATCGACCTGTTCCAGAGCCTGCTGAGCGCTTCGGCTGCAGCCATCGGTTGCAGCAATGACAACCAGCCGTCGCTGAAAGTCGTGGCCGACCACATCCGTTCCTGCGGTTTCCTGATTGCCGATGGCGTGCTGCCGTCCAACGAAGGCCGCGGCTATGTATTGCGCCGCATCATTCGTCGCGCCTGCCGTCACGGCAACAAACTGGGCGCCAAGGGCAGCTTCTTCTATCAGATCGTTGCTGCGCTGGTCACCGAGATGGGCGTTGCCTTCCCGGAACTGAAAACCCAGCAGGCGCACATCGAGCGCGTCCTGAAAGCCGAAGAAGAGCAGTTCGCCAAGACCCTGGAGCAGGGCCTGAAGATCCTCGAGCAGGATCTGTCCGAGCTCAAGGGCACCGTGATTCCGGGCGACGTCGTATTCAAGCTGTATGACACCTACGGTTTCCCCATGGACCTGACCGGCGACATCGCCCGTGAGCGCAACCTGACCCTCGACGAGGAAGGTTTCGAGCGCGAGATGGAAGCCCAGCGCGTGCGTGCCCGTTCCGCCAGTTCCTTCGGCATGGACTACAACAGCCTGGTCAAGGTTGACGTGGCCACCGAATTCACCGGCTACAAGGCCACTCGCGGCAGCGCCAGGATCGTGGCTCTCTATAAAGAAGGCCAGTCGGTCGAGCAGTTGAACGAAGGCGACGAGGGCGTTGTGATCCTCGATACCACACCGTTCTACGCCGAATCCGGCGGCCAGATCGGCGATTGCGGCTTCCTCCAGGCCGGTGCCGTACGTTTTGACGTGCGTGACACTACCAAGACCGGCGGTGCATTCCTGCATCACGGTGTGGTCGCGGCTGGCAGCCTCAAGGTCGGCGCCCAGGTAGAAGCGGAAGTCGAGGCCGACGTTCGTCAGGCCACGTCCCTGAACCACTCGGCCACTCACTTGCTCCACGCGGCCCTGCGCCAGGTGCTGGGCGACCACGTGCAGCAGAAAGGTTCGTTGGTCGACAGCCAGCGCCTGCGTTTTGACTTCAGCCACTTCGAAGCGATCAAGCCGGAGCAGATCAAGGCTCTGGAAGAAATCGTCAACGCCCAGGTGCGCAAGAACACTGCGGTCGAGACCGAAGAAACCGATATCGAGACCGCCAAGCAGAAGGGCGCCATGGCGCTGTTCGGCGAGAAGTACGGCGACAGCGTGCGCGTGCTGAGCATGGGCGGTGATTTCTCCGTCGAGCTGTGCGGCGGTATCCACGCCAATCGCACCGGCGACATCGCCCTGTTCAAGATCACCAGCGAAGGCGGTGTGGCGGCAGGCGTGCGTCGTATCGAAGCGGTGACCGGCGCGGCGGCCCTGGCCTACCTCAACGGTGCCGAAGAACAACTCAAGGAAGCCGCGACCCTGGTCAAGGGCAATCGCGACAACCTGTTGGACAAGCTGAGCGCGGTGCTTGAACGCAATCGTCAGCTGGAAAAACAACTGGAACAACTGCAAGCCAAGGCCGCCAGCGCTGCAGGCGACGATCTGTCGTCCTCGGCCGTGGACGTCAAGGGCGCCAAGGTGCTCGCTGCACGCCTGGACGGTCAGGATGGCAAGGCGCTGCTGGCGCTGGTCGACCAGTTGAAGAACAAGCTCGGCCGCGCAGTGATCCTGCTCGGTGGGGTCCATGAGGACAAGGTTGTCTTGGTCGCCGGTGTGACCAAGGACCTGACTGGCCAACTCAAAGCCGGTGATTTGATGAAGCAAGCGGCGGCCGCCGTGGGTGGTAAAGGCGGCGGTCGTCCTGACATGGCGCAAGGTGGCGGTGTCGATGCTGCGGCTCTGGACGCAGCGCTGGCACTGACGGTTCCTTTCGTCGAGCAGGGTATTTAAGTCGACCTCCCGGCCCGCTGTTCGCGGCGGGCCGTGTTGTTGGGTTCGAACGTTTTAATGGCGCCCTTCGTGGGCTCTGAGGCGGCTTTGAGATGGCTTTGATCGTACAGAAATTTGGAGGCACCTCCGTGGGCTCTGTCGAGCGCATCGAGCAGGTAGCCGACAAAGTCAAAAAATTCCGCGAGTCGGGCGACGACCTGGTGGTCGTGCTGTCCGCCATGAGCGGCGAAACCAACCGTCTGATCGATCTGGCCAAACAGATCAGCGATCAGCCGGTGCCACGCGAGCTGGATGTGATTGTGTCCACCGGCGAGCAGGTGACGATTGCCCTGCTGGCCATGGCGCTGATAAAGCGCGGCGTGCCTGCGGTGTCGTACACCGGTAATCAGGTGCGCATTCTGACCGACAGCGCGCACAACAAGGCGCGTATCCTGCAGATCGACGACCAGAAAATCCGCTCCGACCTCAAGGCCGGTCGCGTGGTAGTGGTCGCCGGTTTCCAGGGCGTCGACGAAAACGGCAATATCACGACCCTGGGTCGTGGTGGTTCGGATACCACCGGTGTGGCACTGGCTGCCGCCCTGAAGGCCGATGAGTGCCAGATCTACACCGACGTCGATGGTGTCTACACCACGGATCCGCGTGTGGTGTCCCAGGCTCAGCGCCTGGACAAGATCACCTTCGAAGAGATGCTGGAAATGGCCAGCCTCGGTTCCAAGGTCCTGCAAATCCGTGCGGTGGAATTCGCCGGCAAGTACAACGTCCCGCTGCGCGTCCTGCACAGCTTCAAGGAGGGGCCGGGCACCCTCATTACTATTGATGAAGAGGAATCCATGGAACAGCCGATCATTTCCGGCATCGCCTTCAACCGCGATGAGGCCAAGCTGACCATCCGTGGCGTGCCAGACACCCCGGGCGTGGCTTTCAAGATCCTCGGCCCGATCAGCGCCGCCAATATCGAAGTCGACATGATCGTGCAGAACGTTGCGCACGATAACACCACTGACTTCACCTTCACAGTGCACCGCAACGACTACCTCGCGGCGCTGCAGGTGCTGGAAAACACCGCTCGCGAAATCGGTGCCCGTGAAGTCAAGGGCGACACCAAGATTGCCAAGGTTTCCATCGTCGGTGTCGGCATGCGTTCCCACGCAGGTGTTGCCAGCCGCATGTTCGAAGCCCTGGCCAAGGAGAGCATCAATATCCAGATGATCTCCACGTCGGAAATCAAGGTTTCCGTGGTCATTGAAGAGAAGTACCTGGAACTGGCTGTGCGTGCATTGCACACCGCGTTCGAGCTCGACGCTCCCCGTCAGGGCGAGTAAGGCTGGATCCAGAGGCGCGGTCTTCCGTCAGGCAGGCCGCGCCTTTGCGCTTTTACCGGTTCTGCACAGAAAACCTGTCGTTTTGGCTGCGCTGGTCAATACTCAGGCTTGGCACACCTCATGTTTGCGCGTGGGGTTGTGCCTGGGGGTTGTGTGGACTGTAGTCCCTGAATGTATTGAGTGAGGAGAAAGGTATGCTGATTCTGACTCGTCGGTGCGCGGAAAGCCTGATCATCGGTGACGGTGAAATCACGGTTACAGTGCTTGGCGTCAAGGGTAATCAGGTGCGTATTGGTGTCAATGCGCCCAAGGAAGTGGCTGTTCACCGCGAAGAGATTTACCTGCGAATCAAGAAAGAGAAGGACGAGGAACCAAGCCATTAATTTTTATTGAATTTTTGGTTTGCAAACGGGGAAAAGGGTGGTTATTATACGCCCCGTGTTGCGGAGAGCTGGCCGAGTGGCCGAAGGCGCTCCCCTGCTAAGGGAGTACACCTCAAAAGGGTGTCGGGGGTTCGAATCCCCCGTTCTCCGCCATTATTTACTTAGTGCGTTGAATCTGGCTTGAGCTGTAAGTGATTGAATTTACTAGCAAAAAGCGCTTTACAAAGAGATTTAACGACCTATAATGCGCGGCAACAAATGCACTCGTAGCTCAGCTGGATAGAGTACTCGGCTACGAACCGAGCGGTCACAGGTTCGAATCCTGTCGAGTGCACC
>NZ_JBGLYM010000048.1:0-32732 GCF_047303955.1 Pseudomonas sp. Pseusp88
TCCCCATGTGAGAGTAGGTCATCGTCAAGATTAAATTCCAAAACCCCATTTGCGAAAGCAGATGGGGTTTTGTTTTTGCGCAGGAAAAACACGAACACCGACTCCCTGTATGAGCAAGTTCGCTCCTGACCCCGCCGCTCTGCCTGGGCGCTCACCTGTTGCCCCTAATCCACCGTCCGCCATTGCCGCGGGCTCACCCCAAACCAGCGCCGAAACGCCCGTGAGAACGCGCTGGTTTCCGAGTAGCCCAGCACCAGCGCCAATTCCGAAACGCTCAAGCGTTCCTGGCGCAGGTGCCATAGCGCGGCTTCACGACGCACTTCATCGACCAATTGGCTGAAGCTTACCCCTTGATCCCGCAGGCGCCGCTGCAGGGACCATTCGCTGGTGTTCACCTGCCGGGCGATTTCATCCAGGGCCGGTTCGCCCAAGTCCAGGCGGTTATGGATGGCCTGGCGCACGTGTTCGAGCAAATCACCGCCGCTGCTGGCTCCGAGTCGGCGAATGGCGTCATTGACCAGCATCAGCAGTACCGGATCGTGTCCCGGCATGCTCTTGCCCGCGATTTCGGCTTTGGGAATCAGGATCGAGTTGGCCGTCCGGGCAAACCGCACCGGAGCCTGAAACAGGTCGCGGTGGACCTGGCCGTCTTCGGGGCGGTCATGTTCGAAAGTGACCTCGCGCGGACCCCATTCATCTCCCAGTACATGGCGCAGCAGATTGGTGGCCATGCCCATGGTCAGCTCTGCGTCCTGACGTCGTTGCACGATTGCGCCGTGGCGGATCTGGTAATGGAAGCGATAGCACTCGCCTTCATCGAGTAACTGGATAGCCGTGCTGTGCTGATGGAAGGGGAAGGCCTGGGCGAAATTGACCAGTGCATCCTCCAGGGTTTCCGAGCATAGGCCGACATAGCCCAGTAGACCCAGGGCCTGGGGCTGAAATTGCTGGCCGTAGTGAAGGCCGAAATTATCACAGCCGGTCTGCCGGGCCGACTCTTCCAGTACTTCGCAGTAGTTGGACAGGCACAGGCTCAGGGTCGGATGCAGCAACTGCTCCTGTTGTATTCCGGCGCGCCCGAAGATCTGGTCCAGATCGCCGCCGAAGTCCGTGATGAACGCGCCCAGGCCATTCGCCGCAGCCGACAACACGCCCTGATTGCTTGCAGGCTGCATAGTCAGGGGCGGGGACGGGAAGATCGCGTGGGACATGGGAACAGTAGCCGTAGGATTAACATGAAAAGTTTTCAAGCAAAACCTGTTCCGCTTTCATCCTGGCTTGTGCCAGAGCCTTTGCTGAGGAGTGCTGAAACATGAAGTTACCGGCTTACACCTTGACGGCCGCCCGGATTTGCCCGTTCTGCGGTCTTAGGTAGCAGTGTTCCCATAAGGTGCACAGCCAATCACTGAGCCCATATCTGCGCTATCACAGTGCGTGGCCTGTCGATTTGACCGCGCGTGACAACGACTGTCCTGCAACGTCAAGTCTTGCGTGGCAGGCCATGGTTATCCTGAAAAACGAGCACATTCCGCCCGTTCGTCAAAGAGGCCACGCCATGACTGTTTCGCAACTCAAACCGACTTTGGGGACCCTGCATCTTTGGGGTATAGCCGTGGGCCTGGTGATTTCCGGGGAGTACTTCGGCTGGAGCTACGGCTGGGGTACCGCCGGTACTCTGGGTTTTCTGGTAACCACGCTGATGGTCGCGGTGATGTACACCTGCTTTATCTTCAGCTTCACCGAAATGACCACCGCCATCCCCAACGCCGGTGGCCCGTTTGCCTACAGCCTGCGTGCCCTGGGCGTCGGCGGCGGTACCATCGCTGGTCTGGCGACGCTGATCGAGTTCGTCTTTGCGCCACCGGCCATTGCCATGGCCATCGGTTCGTACCTGCAAGTGCAGTTCCCATGGATCGATCCACGCTGGGCGGCAGTCGGCGCCTATGTGGTGTTCATGAGCCTGAATATCGTTGGCGTCAGTATCGCCGCGACCTTCGAACTGATCGTCACCGTATTGGCGGTGCTGGAATTGCTGGTGTTCATGGGCGTCGTCGCGCCGGCGTTCAGCTTCAGTAACTTCGCTTTGGGTGGCTGGTCCGGTGCGGATACCTTCTCCATGGGCGCGGTGAGCGGTATCTTCGCGGCGATTCCTTTCGCTATCTGGTTCTTCCTGGCCATTGAAGGTGCCGCCATGGCTGCCGAAGAAGCCAAGGACCCCAAGCGCACCATTCCTCGAGCCTACATCAGCGGCATCCTGACCCTGGTGATCCTGGCGTTGGGCGTAATGGTCTTCGCCGGTGGCGTAGGCGACTGGCGCACCCTGTCCAATATCAACGATCCACTGCCTCAAGCCATGAAAGGCGTGGTGGGCGGTGATTCGAAATGGATGCACATGCTGGTGTGGATTGGTCTGTTCGGCCTGGTGGCCAGCTTCCACGGTATCATCCTCGGCTACTCGCGGCAGTTCTTTGCTCTGGCCCGTGCAGGTTTCCTGCCTGCGGGCCTGGCCAAGCTCAATCGCTTCCAGACTCCGCACCGCGCCATTCTGGCGGGTGGTGTGGTGGGCATCGCGGCGATTTTCAGTGACGGCGTGGTCAACCTGCAGGGCATGAGCCTGACGGCGGCGATGATCACCATGTCGGTGTTCGGCGCCATCGTTATGTACATCGTCAGCATGATCAGCCTGTTCCGCCTGCGTAAAACCGAACCCAACCTGGAGCGCACCTTCCGCGCCCCGGGCTACCCGGTCGTGCCGGGTATCGCTCTGGTTCTGGCGGTGGTTTGCCTGATCGCGATGATCTGGTTCAACCTGCTGATCTTCTCGGTGTTCCTTGGTCTGATGATCGTGGGGGCGCTGTTTTGCCGATTCATTCGTAATCGTGAAGGGCAGGTAGTAGCGGTGGCAGGGCAGTAATACGCTCTCTCGTCCGAGCGAGGCTTGCCCGCGCAGAGGCGGTATTCCTGATACATTTTCAGAGTTGGACTATCGTATTCGCGGGCAAGCCTCGCTCCAACGGATTTCAGTTTGTTGGCAAAAGAGGAGGTAGGTCATGAGCTTCATGCACACCGTGGGCGGCCAGACCTGGCGCTTCGACAGTCTGCGTCAGTTGCTGGCCAAGGCCAGCCCGGCGCGTTCCGGGGACTACCTGGCCCAGGTCGCCGCCGACAGCGATGCCGAGCGCGTCGCTGCGCAGATGGCCCTGGCCGACGTGCCACTCAAACGATTTCTCACCGAGGCGCTGATCCCCTACGAAGACGATGAAGTCACTCGACTGATCATCGACACCCACGACGCCGCAGCCTTCTCCCCGGTCAGCCACCTGACCGTGGGCGGTTTTCGCGACTGGCTGCTCGGTGACGAAGCCGATGAAAACAGCCTGCGCGCCCTTGCGCCGGGCCTGACCCCGGAAATGGCCGCCGCCGTGTCGAAGATCATGCGCGTACAGGATCTGGTCCTGGTGGCGCAGAAAATCCGTGTTGTCACCCGTTTTCGCAATACCGTAGGCCTGCGCGGACGTATGTCCACACGGCTGCAACCCAACCATCCCACCGACGATCCGGCCGGCATTGCCGCCAGCCTCATGGACGGCCTGCTGTACGGCAACGGCGATGCCATGATTGGTATCAATCCGGCTACCGACAGCCTCAGCGCCATCAGCGAACTGCTGAAGATGCTCGACGGCGTGATCAATCACTACGGCATTCCCACCCAGTCCTGCGTGCTCACCCATGTCACCTCATCAGTGGCTGCCATCGAGCGCGGCGTGCCCCTTGACCTGGTGTTCCAGTCCATTGCCGGAACCCAGGCGGCCAACGCCAGTTTCGGTATCAGCCTGGAAATCCTCCGGGAAGGCTACGAAGCGGGGCTGAGTCTCAAGCGCGGCACTCTGGGTCAGAACCTGATGTATTTCGAGACCGGCCAGGGCAGTGCGCTGTCAGCCAACGCTCATCACAACGTCGACCAGCAGACCTGCGAAGCCCGGGCCTATGGGGTGGCGCGGCATTTTGATCCGTTCCTGGTCAATACCGTGGTCGGTTTTATCGGCCCGGAGTACCTGTACAACGGCAAGCAGATCATTCGCGCCGGGCTCGAGGACCACTTCTGCGGCAAGCTGCTTGGCGTGCCCATGGGCTGCGATATCTGCTACACCAATCATGCCGAAGCCGATCAGGACGACATGGACACCCTGCTGACCCTGCTAGGTGTGGCCGGGATCAATTTCATCATGGGCATTCCCGGTTCCGACGACATCATGCTCAACTATCAGACCACGTCTTTCCATGATGCGCTGTATGCGCGCAAGACCCTGGGCCTGCGCCCGGCGCCGGAGTTCGAGAGCTGGCTTGAACACATGGGCATCTTGCACCAGAGTAACGGTCAACTGCGTCTGGGCAGCGGTGTTCCGCCGCTGTTCGGCCAGGCCTTGGCGCAATTGAAGTAAGGACAATCCATGAGCGACGAGAACCTCCCTGAACGTGGCGATCCCTGGCGCCAACTGCGCGCCCTGACCCCGGCACGGATTGCCCTGGGCCGCGCCGGAACCAGCCTGCCGACCGCAGCGCAACTGGATTTTCAGTACGCCCACGCCCAGGCCAGGGATGCCGTGCACCTGCCCCTGGATGTCGCCGGGCTGAGGGAGCTGATCCATGCCCAGGGCCATGCCACTCAGGCCCTGCACAGCTCGGCGGCTGATCGCAATACCTATCTGCAACGCCCGGATCTGGGGCGGCGTCTGGATGCGGCGTCGGTGCAGCAGCTCAAGGCGCTTGGCGGCCCAGGTTTCGATCTGTCGGTGGTGATCGCCGACGGCCTGTCTTCCCTGGCTGTACAGCGCCACGCGCCGCCGATGCTACAACGCATCAGCGAATTGGCCGCCGCCGAAGGCTGGAGCCTGGCGCCCATTGCAGTGGTCGAGCAGGGGCGGGTGGCGGTGGCCGATGAGGTGGCCGAACTGCTTGGCGCGCGGATGGTGGTGATCATGATCGGCGAACGCCCCGGCCTCAGTTCCCCGGACAGCCTTGGCCTGTACTTCACCTACGCGCCCCGGGTCGGCCTCAATGACGCCTCGCGCAACTGCATCTCCAACGTCCGCCTGGAAGGCCTGAGCTACGCCATGGCGGCGCACAAGTTGCTGTACCTGATGCGTGAGGCCTGTGTACGGCAGCTGTCAGGAGTGAATCTCAAGGACGAGGCGCAGGTACCGTTGCTGGAGGGTGGGGCAGGGCCGGGGAATTTTCTCTGCGCGCCGCATGAGTAGGTGCAGGAATAACACCGCAGCAGGTTTTCGGTGTCCCTGACACCGCTCTGCCGCGCATTAAACGCAGGACTCGTAGGAGCCGGCTTGCTGGCGATCGCGTCGGGTCAGTCGATACTCAAGTCGCCTGCCACATCGTTATCAGCAGTAAGCCGGCTCCAGGGATTGCGTCAGCTTGCAGGTACGATAGGCAACTCACGCTTGTGTTGGGTCTTGTCGTACGCCGCGACAATAATCCCGTACGCCTCATCCGACACTTTTTCACCCTGCAAGAAACCATCGATCTGGGCGTAGCTCACGCCATGCACCTGTTCATCGGCAAGGCCCGGACGCAGGTCCTCAAGGTCGGCGGTCGGGGTTTTTTCCACCAGTATGGCCGGGGCGCCGAGTTCGGCAGCGATGCGCCGTACCTGGCCTTTGACCAGACCGCTCAAGGGTGCCAGGTCGCAGGCGCCGTCACCGAATTTGGTGAAGAACCCCATGACCGCCTCGGCCGCGTGATCTGTGCCGATGACCAGGCCGTTGCGGGCATTGGCCAAGGTGTACTGGGCGAGCATACGCATGCGCGCCTTGGCATTGCCGAGAACAAAATCGCGGCGGGCGTCGCTCAGCATGGCCAGCTCCGGCATGGCGCTGACCATGCCTGCGACACCGGCCGCGATATTGACCGTGACCGTCTCGTCGGCGGCGACAAAGGCCAGGGCCGCCTGGGCATCGGCTTCGTCATGTTGAGTGTTATAGGGCAGGCGTACCGCAAGAAACCGGTAAGCGGAATCGCCGGTTTCTTCGCGCAGTTCCTGCACCGCCAGTTGCGCCAGGCGCCCGGCGGTCGATGAATCGACGCCGCCGCTGATGCCCAGCACCAACGAGGTCATGCCGCTGCTGCGCAGCGTGTGCTTGATGAAGTCGATGCGTTTGCGGATCTCTGCCCGGACCTGAGCCGCGTCGGTGAACGGGGCGACGACGTCAAGGGCCTGGGCGATTTCAGTCTGGCGATTGTTCATGCTGGATATTCCTCTCAATACCTATCGATTGGATTTACGCGGTTTTCCACAAAGTTCACTCTTTTGGCGATTTACAACGACACCTGAAACACATGCTTGAGATAGGCCACGAAGTTCTCGTCGCGGCATTGGGTCTTGCCCGGGCTGTCGGAGATCTTCGCCACCGGTGCGCCGTTGCAGGCGGTCATCTTGATCACGATATTCATCGGCTCAACGCCAGGGATATCGCAGGTCAGGCGTGTACCGATGCCGAAGCTGACATTGATCTGGCCGCTGAGCTGGCGGTACAACTCCAGAGCCTTGGGGAAGTCCAGGCCATCGGAGAACACCAGGGTCTTGCTCATGGGATCAATGCCGAGTTTTTCATAGTGCTGGATGGCCTTGTTGGCCCAGATCAGCGGATCGCCGGAGTCGTGGCGCAGACCGTCGAACAGCTTGGCGAAGTACAGGTCGCAATCCTTGAGGAAGGAGTCCATGCCGATGCAATCGGTCAGGGCGATCCCCAGCAGGCCGCGGTATTCCTTGACCCAGCACTCCAGCGCCGCCACCTGGCTGTCGATCAGCCGCGGGCCAAGTTGCTGGTGGGCCATGAACCATTCATGGGCCATGGTGCCGATGGGCTTGAGGTCATATTCCCGGGCCAGGTGCACGTTGCTGGTGCCAACGAAGCGGCCCGGGAAATCGCGCTTGAGGATATGCACCACTTCCTCCTGGACCCGGTACGAGAAGCGCCGCCGGGTGCCGAAATCCGCCACCTGAAAACCGGCGAGTTCTGCGGCCGAGGCTTCGCGCTTGAGCCAGTCGAGCTTTTCGTACAACCGCTCGCCCACCTGTTCGATGACCACGTCGCGGTAGCGATAACGGTTGCGCACCTCGGAGACGATCGCCAGCAACGGGATCTCGTAGAGGATCACATGCAGCCATGGGCCGCGCAGTTTGATTGCCAGTTGCCCGGCGTCGTCGATACCGACATGTACATAGCGCAGGTTGAAGCGGAACAGGCTGAGGAAGCGAATGAAGTCTGGCTTGATGAACGGGATCTTCTCCAGATACGCCAATTGGTCCTGGGTGATCGACACCTCGGCAAGGCGCTCGATCTGAAAGCGGATCTCGGCCAGGTAAGGGGTCAGGTCCTCGCTGTTGCGGCAGCGAAACTCCCATTCGACCTCGGCGTTGGGGTAGTTGTGCAGCACCGCCTGCATCATGGTGATCTTGTAGAAATCGGTATCCAGCAGGTTCTGGATAATGGCAGGGCCGAATACGCTCTCGCTCATGATTGTGCTCCTTTGATCCGTTGAACCTGGGCATCGAGGGCTTCGAGGCCGTCGCAGAGGGTGATGCCGACTGCGCTCATTTCTTTAATGGCCCTGGTTGCGCTGTCTTCAGAAATGGCCCGGCAGGCCGGCAGGTACAGCAGCACTTCAAAACCGGCGGCGCGCAGTTGCAGGGCGGTGGTCTTGACGCAGAAATCCAGGGCCAGGCCGCCGACTATCACTGCGCCGACGCCTTGCACCTTGAGATATTCGATGACCCCGGTGGAGCGCTTGTCGGCCAGGTCGTGGTAGCAGGCGCCGTAGGGGTGCATGTCCGGCTCGATGCCTTTCCAGACGAAGAAATCGTAGTCCACAGGGGCGGGAAGGCCGGCCAGCAGTTCGAAGCCGGGTGTGCCGGGGACGCAGTGGCTGACCCAGGTCAGGTCGGCATTGGCCAGTGCCAGGGGCTGCAACATCTCGGCATGGCTGGGCACGACCCAGGCGGCGTTGGGAGCGTGGGCGTCCTTGCTGCCCAGGCGCAGGTCAGCGCGGCGGGCCATGTCGTTGAGAGCCGGGGCAATCAGTTCGCCGCCAGTGACGGGCAATTCGGCTGGGGCGTTGGCGGTAAAGCCGTTCTGGGCATCGACGTCAAAGCTGGCGATCTTCATGGCGGTGTCTCCTCGTTGGGTCTGGACACATAATTCATCAGGTGTAATATGTATGTCAATACTTAATTTGTTAGAGGATTAAATCGTGGCTGGACATATTTTATCTGGTGAGCAAAATGGAGTGGGCGGTAAGGCGGTGGATTCGACAGCCGAATCGCCCCGCAGGTTTCGTCTGGCAGTCTACGGCGGCGCTTTCGACCCGCTGCACAGCGGCCACGTCAGCGTCATCCGGCGCATGCTCGAGTGTGCCGACAACCTGATGATCGTGCCCAGTTACTGTCATGCCGACGGCAAGCGCATGGCCGATTTTGACCTGCGTTGCAGCTGGATCCATAAGCTGATCGCCCGGCTGGGCTGCGAACGGGTAATCTGCTCGACCCTTGAGCGGCAATTGGGGCAGGGTGGGGCGGTGATCTATAGCTATGACCTGCTCTGTACCCTCAGTGCGCAGTGGGGCGTGGCCCGTAGCGAGACGGCCCTGGTGATCGGCGAAGATAACCGCCAGCGTGTCGGCAGCTTTTATCGGGGGCGCGAGCTGTTGCAGGAGTTCGGCCTGTTGGTCGCTGACGAGCAACTGTCGGTGCATAGCTCGGCGATCCGCGCCCTGGTACGTCAGGGCCGAGCGGTACCTCCCGAGTGGTGCCCGCCGGAAGTCAGCCAGGATTTAATGGTTTATGGGAGTGCATATTGAGTAGCGTAGAAGTGCTGGCCAGTGTCGATATCGTCGCCCTGCGACTGGACCCGGAACACAAGGGTCTGCAAGTATTGCTGCATCTTCGCGACCGCGATCCCCATCAGGGCGAATGGGCCTTGCCGGGAGTGATCGTCAATGGTCGTACTCCGGACAATACCCTGGCCGCTGCCGCTGACCGCGCCCTGAGCGAGAAAGCCCAGGTCAGCCCGCGTCATCTGGAGCAGGTCGGTACCGAGGGCAACGCCTTTCGCGACCCCCGGGGCTGGTCCATGAGCACTTATTATCTCGCGCTGCTCAGTCCCTTGGCAGAATCCGGTGGCGGGCAGTTGCGCTTTGTCGATATTGCTGAGGTAATCAAGCGTCGCATTGTTCTGCCCTTCGACCATAACCTGTTGGTGCAACTGGCCTGCGAGCGCCTGGCGGCCAAGGCGGTGTATAGCAACCTGCCGCTTTACCTGGCGCCGGAGCGCTTCACGGTGCTTGATGCCCTGAACGCGGTGCAGGCCTGCCTAGGCTATGGGGTCAATAATACCTCGATCCGTAAACGCCTTGAGCGCATGAAAGAAGAGGGCTGGGTCCAGGACACCGGCGACAAGAATCAACCGAAGATGGGTCGGCCTCAGCAGCTGTTCCTGCATACGCCGCAGTCCGATACGCCTTTTATGTTTGATCGCAGCCTGTTGCCGGAAGGCAGTGGTTCCTGAGTTCTTGAGAGGAAGTTTGCGCCATGAGTTTTACCCTGCGCCCGATGACGAATGCCGACTACGATGCCGTAATGGCTCTGATGCAGCGCACGCCGGGCATCTGCATCCGTGATGCCGACTCTCGGGAAGCCACCGAGCGCTATCTGGCGCGCAACCCCGGGCTGAGTTTCGTTGCCGTGGATCAGCAGGCCATCTGCGGCTGCCTGATGGCTGGCCACGATGGTCGGCGCGGCTATCTGCAACACCTTATCGTGCTACCCGAATACCGCCGCCAGGGCATCGCCGGGGCGCTGGTGGAACAGTGCCTGCGGGAGTTGGACGCCCTGGGTATTCACAAGAGTCATGTCGACGTGCTCAAGACCAATGACCTGGCGGCAGCTTACTGGGCGGCCCAGGGCTGGAAGCTGCGGGAGGACATCGATCGGTATTCGGTGATTCGCGCAGGCTCGTTGAATGCATAGAGCTTTAATTTGAATGACAATCAGATGGATCGGCTGATGACTCTCAACGATCCCGCATTTTTGCGGCAACATAATTATCAGCTATAGAAACGAACGCTTTGCGCGCTTATTTCGCAACCACCGACTCCTGATGCTCTGGGCCGGGGCTTATCAGGCATGAGTGAAAAATAAATAATAATGCCCGGCCTCAGCTTTTTTTAATTCTGCCGATATATCGATCAATATGTCTCTGCGAGTCTTGTCAGTATGAAACTGCGTAATTTTGGTATTGCCTTGCGGGCCACGCTCTGTTTCGGCTTGATGGCATTGTTTGTGCTGTTCCTTGGCATGATGAGTCTCAATAAAATGTCCGGTATGAACCAGGCAGCCATTGATATCGGCGCGGGCTGGTTAAAATCCACTCGGCTGTTGGGCCAGTTGGCGGATACCACCACGCGATTTCGGACCATGTCCTACCTGATAATGGTCAATCGCAGTCAGGCGGATATCGACAAGTCGGATGCCCGCCTGGAGGTGCTGACCAAGAAGGCAAACGCAATCGTTGACGCCTACGCTCCGTTGATCCATGACGCAGAAGAGGAAGCTAAATTTCGCCAGTTCAAGGAGGCTCTAGGCAACTATCTGCGTGTCCAGGACAAGCTGCGTCAGGCCTCCCTCGAAAAGCGTGATGCTGAAATTCCCGGTTTGATCAGCGGCGAACTCAAACAGTATTCAGATCAGATGGCACCCTTGGTGGACAGTCTGTTGGAGCTTAATGCCAAAGGGGCGGATGCAGCGGTGGCCGATTCGGCCAGCGAATATGTGTCTGCACGCAATATCATTATTGCCGTGCTGGTACTGACCGCCGTGTTGACTGTTCTGCTGGCGTTGCTGCTTACCCGCAGTATCGTTGTCCCGCTGAGCGAGGCAGTGAGTGCTGCCGAAGAAGTGGCCCGCGGTGACCTGACCCGGACAACTCAGGTACAGGGCGGGGATGAGGTGTCGCGGCTGCAGCAGGCCTTGCAAACCATGCAGATAAATCTTCGCGATACGCTGCAGAAGATTTCCGGGTCGGCGACACAGGTCGCGTCTGCGGCTGAAGAACTCAACGCTGTGACAGAAGAAGGCTCACGCTCCTTGCAGCAGCAGAACAATGAAATCGAACAGGCTGCCACGGCCGTAAACGAGATGACTGCCGCAGTCGAGGAGGTCGCCAGTAACGCGGTCAATACCTCTACGGCTTCGCAGCAGTCCAGTTCGTCGGCGATCAGGGGCAGTCAGCGTGTGCAGGAAACAGTCGAGGCAATCCAGCAGATGAATCACGACGTTGAACTGACGTCGGAGCAAATCCGCAGCCTGGCTGACCAGACCCGGGATATCGGCAAAGTGCTGGATGTAATCCGCGCCATTGCTGAACAGACCAACCTGTTGGCCCTCAATGCGGCTATTGAGGCGGCTCGCGCCGGTGAAGCCGGCCGTGGGTTCGCTGTGGTTGCGGACGAAGTTCGGGCGCTCGCCCATCGCACTCAACAGTCGACCCAGGAAATCGAGGCCATGGTCACCGGAATCCAGCTGGGCAGCAGCAAGGCCGTTGAATCGATGCAAGGCAGCAGCGCGCGCGCCCAAAGTACTCTGGAAGTTGCCCGTAGTGCTGGTGAAGCACTTGACGAGATCACCAGCAGTGTGGGGGAGATATCCGATAGAAACCTGGTCATCGCCAGCGCCGCTGAAGAGCAGGCTCAAGTTTCCCGTGAGGTTGATCGCAACCTGGTCAACATTCGCGACTTGTCGCTGCAGTCCTCCGAGGGCGCCCGCCAGACCAATGCCGCCAGTCAGGAACTGTCCCGCCTGGCGATAGAGCTGAACCAGATGGTAGGTCGGTTCAAAGTCTAGGATTTTATCCGGCACGGTAGAGTGATGCGTGAAAATCCTCGCTGTACCTGCCGGATGCTTGTGGCCTAGAGCTGGGATTGACCCAGCTGAGCCTCAATCGGCACCGTCCGCTCCGTGACTTCATTGCCGGTATGCCGTGTGGTCATGGTCTCGATCAGCAGGATGCCGCATTCCTCGGTGGCGACCGGATTGTGCCGGACCTTTTTCGGGATGGTGTAGAACTCGCCGGGGCGCAGGGTGATGTCGCGGTCTTCCAGTTCGATCTTCAGCTCGCCGTAGATCACCATGAAGGTCTCGTCTTCGTCGGCGTGGTCGTGCCACATCAGTTCGCCCTTGAGCTTGGCCACCTTGATGTACTGGTCGTTGACCTGGCCGACCACCTTGGGGCTCCAGTAGTCGGTCAGGCCCTGCAGGGCCTGGGCAATGTTGACGGGATGATCGCTGGAAAACATGGGTGACTCCTCTCGGTTGAGTCGCCACCCTAAACAAAGCGCTTTCTTCCACATAACGAATGTTTATAGTGGCGCCATTAACGTTGCTAATGGGTGAGTCGTGGCGCGGGATATCGATGTGGGATTACTCCGGGCGTTCGTGGCTACAGCCCAGAGCGGCAGTATCACGGCGGCTGCGCGCCAGTTGCACCTGACTCAGGGTGGTATCAGTCAACGTATCAAGCGCCTGGAAACCTTCTTCGACTGTGCGTTGATGGAGCGGGGTAATCAGGGCAGTCGTCTGACTGCCCGTGGCGAGATGCTGCTGCCCGAGGCCATTGCCTTTATCGGCGCCAATGACCGTCTGACTTCACGGCTGACCGGCGAGGCGGCAGTCGAACGGGTCAGGATCGGTATCCCTTATGATCTGGTCGGCACGCATTTTCCGCCCATCCTTACGGCCTTTGCCGCGCAGTATCCGGATGTCGAAGTGTTTTTCGTTACCGGTTCGTCGGTAGAGCTGTCCCAGGCTCTGGAGAACGGCGAGGCGGATCTGATCGTGCGTGAGTGCGTACTGGCGGAGTCCCGTGGCGAGCGCCTGGCGGTGGACCGTTTGCACTGGGTCGCCGGGCCCGGGGATGTGCATCTGCGCCGCCCGTTGCCCTTGAGTTTTGTCAGCCAGAGCTGTGTGTTTCGCCCGGCGGTGTATGACGCCCTTAAAGCGGCGGATATCGGTTGGAAGGTGCTGTTCGACAACAATAGCATTGAGGCCACCGCCGCCACCGTGCGCAGCGACCTGGCCCTGACCACCTGGTTGGGCTCGGCCATGCCGGGCAACTTGCGGATACTGGGGGCGCAAGCCGGGTTGCCGGTGTTGCCGGACTTTGTCATTGAACTGCATCTGGCGGCGGGGCCGTTGCCAGCGCCGGTGCAGGGGATGGCGTTGTTGATTCGGCAGCATTATTGGCGTGATGTTATCTAACTAACTAATTACCGAAATTTCAGGCCGGCGCCAACTTGCTTGGTGAGATGCTGTGTCAGGTATTACCTCTCATGAGCAAGTTCGCTCCTACCCTTGTCGCGGCCGTGGTGTGGTGTTTTGCGTGGCCGAACGCCGCGTTCTTGAGGGGTTTACGCTGAATTTTAGTTAAAGAAATGTTCGCTTGGGCCGATAACAGAAAGTTCGCTCATCTCAAGTAAAGCTCCAATCGACCATAACTTTAATATTCGATAAGGCTACCCTCATGTTTATTCGGCGCTTGAATATCGCACCCAGGGCGTTTTTCAGTTTCTCCCTGGTGGCCCTGCTGGTGGTGCTGCTGGGCCTGTTCGCCCTGGCCCAGATGAAGACCCTGCGCGGCGCAACGCGCATTGCCATGGACACTACGCTGCCAACTTATGCGGCTTTGGGCACCATCAACGATCGAATGTTGCGCTTGCGTATTACATCGTTCCGGATTCTGGTCGATCGCGAAGAAGCGCAGTTGCGCAGTACCATCGCTCGTGCCGACGAACTGATCGGCCAACTCAAGGGCGGTCTGAAAGATTATGAAGCGCTGATCAACAGCGATGCCCAGCGCGCGCAATATGAAAGTTTCCGGCAGGCGCTGGATGCCTATGTTGGTATTCATATGAAGTTGGTCCAGTTATCCGGCACTGGCGATCTGGCCAACCTCAAGACCTTGTTGGGGGGGGACTACACCAAGCTGTCGGTGGAGCTGGGCGTGCAACTGGACAAGTTGATGAAGCTCAGTGGCAGCAGTGCTACGGCGTTTTCCGAGTTGTCGGAGCGTGAATATGCTTTTGCACAGATGGGCGTGATCATTGCCCTGGTGTTGGCGGCCGTGCTGACGGGTGTGTTGGCCATTCTGCTGACCCGCAGTATCGTTGCGCCACTGTCCCAGGCTGTGCGTGCCGCTGAAAACGTGGCCTCAGGCGACCTGACCCAGGACATCGAGGCCAACGGCAACGACGAGCCGGCGCGTCTGTTGGCCTCGCTCAAGACCATGCAGCAAAGCCTCAAGCTGACCATCCAGAGTATTGCCGAATCCTCTGATCAGGTGGCGTCGGCGGCCCAGGAACTGAACCGGGTTACCGAAGATTCCAATAAGGGACTGCATCAGCAGAATCAGGAAATCGAACAGGCCGCCACCGCAGTCAACGAGATGACCGCCGCCGTGGACGAGGTTGCGCGCAATGCCGTGGCGACCTCTGAAGCCTCCCGGGAATCGGATCGCACCGCTCGTGAGGGCCGCGAGCAGGTCAACCGCACGGTGGATTCCATCAGCGGCCTGGCCAATGACGTGCACGACACCGCCGATCATGTCCGCGAGTTGGCCGAAAAGGTTCGTGGCATCAGCAATGTGCTGGACGTCATCCGCTCCGTGGCCGAGCAGACCAACCTGCTGGCGCTCAACGCCGCCATCGAAGCGGCCCGGGCCGGTGATGCCGGGCGCGGTTTTGCCGTAGTCGCCGATGAAGTGCGGGCGTTGGCCCATCGCACCCAGCAATCGACCCTGGAAATCGAGCAGATGATCGGTGGAATTCAGCAGGGCACCGATCAGGCCATGACCGCCATGCAGAACAGCAACGAGCGGGCCAATATCACCCTGGAGATGGCGCGCACGGCGGGCCAGGCCTTGCAGCAGATCACTGATGCCATCAGCCAGATCACCGAGCGCAACCTGGTCATTGCCAGTGCCTCGGAAGAGCAGGCTCAGGTCGCCCGGGAAGTGGACCGCAATCTGGTCAATATCCGCGATCTGGCCAAGCAGACGTCCGAGGGCGCGCATCAGACCAGCGATGCCGGCCAGCGCCTGTCCGGGCTTTCCGCCAACCTGCATGGCCTGATCAAGCGGTTCCGCGTCTGACAGACCACACGCGCGCGACCCATGCACGTAGAATCGACGCCCTGATAGGGTGTCGAGGCTGCAACGTTGGATGCAAACACAGGTTTTGTCCTGACCCGCCACTGGCGCGATACGCCGGCCGGAACTCAAGTCGAGTTGTGGCTGGCCACCGACCTGGGGCCGCGGCTGATCCGCCTGCCTTTGCAGACGTCGGTGGCGTTCATCCCCGCCGAGCATCGGCAGCGGGCTGAGGCGGCGTTGCGTGGTGAGCAGGGCGTCGAGCTGCGTACCCTGCAACTCTGCGACTTCCGCCATCGTCCGGTGCTGGGCCTGTACTGCCCGCAACACCGCCAATTGATGGATATCGAAAAGCTGCTGCGCAAGGCCAGCGTCGATGTATACGAAGCCGATATCCGCCCGCCTGAACGTTATCTGATGGAGCGCTTCATCACCGCGCCCGTGCAGTTTGACGGCACCCCGGATGAGCAGGGCGTGCTGATCGATGCGCAGATAAAGCCAGCCCCCCACTATCGCCCGAAGCTGCGCCTGGCCTCCCTGGATATCGAGACCACGGCCCGTGGTGAGCTGTACTCCATCGCCGTGGAAGGTTGCGGCGAGCGTCAGGTGTATATGCTCGGCCCGGCCAATGGCGATGATTCGGCGGTGGACTTCAAGCTCGACTATTGCGACAGCCGTGCCGAGTTGCTGGAACGGCTCAATGACTGGATGGCCCTGCACGACCCCGATGCGATCATCGGCTGGAACGTGATTCAGTTCGATCTGCGTGTGCTTCACGAACATTCCCAGCGCCTCAATGTACCGCTGCGCCTGGGCCGTGGCGGCGAGAGCATGGGCTGGCGTGAGCACGGCAGTCGTAACAATCACTACTTCGCCTCGGCGGCCGGGCGCCTGCTGATCGATGGCATCGAGGCCCTGCGTTCGGCGACCTGGAGCTTTCCCTCGTTCAGCCTGGAAAACGTTGCCCAAACCCTGCTCGGCGAAGGCAAGGCCATCGACAACCCTTATCACCGGATGGATGAAATCAACCGCATGTTCGCCGAGGACAAGCCCGCCCTGGCGCGCTACAACCTCAAGGACTGCGAGCTGGTCACGCGGATCTTCGCCAAGACTGAACTGCTGACGTTCCTGTTGGAGCGTTCCACTGTCACCGGCTTGCCCGCCGACCGCAGTGGTGGCTCGGTGGCGGCATTCGAGCATTTGTATATCCCGCTGATGCATCGTCAGGGGTTTGTCGCGCCGAACCTGGGCGAACGCATGCCTGAGGCCAGCCCCGGCGGCTTCGTCATGGATTCGCAGCCGGGCTTGTACGAGTCGGTGCTGGTGCTGGATTACAAGAGCCTGTACCCGTCGATCATCCGTTCGTTCCTGATCGATCCGGTGGGTCTGATCGAAGGTCTGCGCCATCCTGAAGACGTCGACTCGGTTCCGGGGTTTCGCGGCGCGCGGTTTTCCCGCACCCGCCACTGTCTGCCGTCCATCGTCGCCAACGTTGCCGAGGGCCGCGAGGTGGCCAAGCGCGAACAGAACAAGCCGCTGTCCCAGGCCCTGAAGATCATCATGAACGCTTTTTATGGCGTGCTCGGTTCCAGTGGCTGTCGCTTCTTCGATACCCGCCTGGCTTCGTCCATCACCCTGCGCGGTCACGAAATCATGCGACGCACCCGGCAACTGATCGAGGCCGAGGGCTACACGGTGATCTACGGCGATACCGACTCCACCTTCGTCTGGCTGCAAAAGCCCCATGACGAAGCCGACGCCGGACGTATCGGCCGCGAACTGGTGGCCAGGGTCAACGCCTGGTGGGCCGATCACCTTCAGCAAGAGTACGGTCTGACCAGCGTGCTGGAATTGCAGTACGAGAATCACTTCAAGCGCTTTCTGATGCCCACCGTGCGTGGCGCCGAGGAGGGCAGCAAGAAGCGCTATGCTGGCCTGGTGACCCTGGCCGATGGCCGTGAGGAGATGATCTACAAGGGCCTGGAGACCGTGCGCACCGACTGGTCGCCCCTGGCCCGGCAGTTCCAGCAGGAATTGTACCTGCGCATCTTCAAGCGCCAGCCGTATCAGGACTATGTTCGTGACTACGTGCGCCGCACCCAGGCCGGGGAACTGGACGACCTGCTGATCTATCGCAAGCGCCTGCGTCGGCGCCTTGACGACTACGAACGCAACGTGCCGCCCCATGTCCGCGCGGCGCGCATGGCCGACGAGTACAACGACCGCCAGGGCCGGCCACGGCAGTATCAGAATGGTGGCTGGATCAGCTACGTCATGACCCTGGCCGGGCCGGAACCGCTTGAGGTACGGCAGTCCGGCATCGACTATGAGCATTATGTGACACGTCAGTTGCAGCCTTTGGCGGACGCGATACTGCCTTTTGTCGATGATGATTTCAGCACGCTGATTGGCGGGCAGATGGGTTTGTTTTGACGTTTTGTCATAACTGGACAAATTGTAACGTGCGGATTATTGTCTGGCTTTCCGGCTTTTTATTAGTAGGAGCGAGGCTTGCCCGCGAAGGCCTTGACGCGGTGTGCCGGGTGTACCGCGTCGCTCAGTTCGCGGGCAAGCCTTGCTCCTGCAGGATAGAGGTCTGCCGTATGAATGTTCCGCATCTGCTGGAGGTACCCGTGCCCAACCTGATTCTGCCCACCTATGAAGACGTGCTGGCCGCCGCTGGCCGTATCGAAGGCCACGCCCACAAGACCCCGGTGCTGACTTCGCGTACGGCCAACGAGGAAGTCGGCGCCGAGGTGTTCTTCAAGTGCGAGAACCTGCAACGCATGGGCGCTTTCAAGTTTCGTGGGGCGTTTAACAGCCTGGCGAAATTCGACGAGCGTCAGCGCAAGGCCGGAGTGGTGGCGTTTTCCTCAGGCAACCATGCCCAGGGCGTCGCACTGTCGGCACGGATACTGGGCATCCCGGCAACCATTGTCATGCCCCACGACGCCCCAGCAGCGAAGGTAGCGGCGACTCGCGGTTATGGCGCCAGCGTAGTGCAATACGATCGTTACACCGAAGACCGCGAAGCCATCGGACGCACTCTGGCCGAAGAGCACGGCTTTACCCTGATCCCGCCCTACGACCATCCGGATGTGATCGCCGGGCAGGGCACTGCGGCCAAAGAATTGTTCGAAGAAGTCGGGCCACTGGATGCGTTGTTCGTCTGCCTGGGCGGCGGCGGGTTGCTATCCGGCACGGCGCTGTCGACCCGCGCCCTGGCCCCGGACTGCAAACTCTATGGTGTCGAGCCGGAAGCGGGCAACGATGGCCAACGCTCACTGCGCAGCGGCAGCATTGTGCACATCGACACACCTGTGACCATCGCCGACGGCGCCCAGACTCAGTACCTGGGCAATTACACATTCGAAATCATCCGCCGCGACGTCAACGACATCTACACCGCCAGCGATGCACAACTGGTGGACGCCATGCGCTTCTTTGCCGAGCGCATGAAAATGGTCGTCGAACCTACCGGCTGCCTGGGTTTTGCGGCGGTGCGGGCGTTAAAGGCGCAGTTGCAGGGCCAGCGGGTCGGGGTGATTGTCACGGGCGGCAATATTGATCTGCAGCGTTATGCTGCGTTGTTGGCGCAGGGGTGTGATGGGCTGACAGGGTAAAAGCAGCTTCGTTGAAGCTGGCTTGCTGGCGATAGTCGTGGGGCCGTCACTGGCACGTTTGCGCGCGCTTCGCACTCCATCGCCGCCCATATCAAGCCAGCGGGTTCTGATTCCAGCCAGAGCTTCACGCTCGCCCCATCACCGCCAGATGCATCTCATTCAGCGACAGGATGCGCCTGACGCCGCCCAGTTTGATTGCCTCCTTGGGCATCCCGAACACTACGCTTGAGGCTTCGTCCTGGGCCACGGTGTCGGCGCCTGCTTCGAACATTTCCTTCATGCCCCGGGCTCCGTCGTCGCCCATGCCGGTCATGATGATGCCGGTGGCGTTGCGCCCGGCGAACTTGGCGACCGAGCGCAGCAGCACGTCCACTGACGGTCGATGGCGGTTGACCAGCGGGCCGTCCACCACCTGCACGTGATAGTAGGCGCCGCTGCGGGTGACCATCATGTGTTTGCCGCCTGGGGCGATCAGGGCCAGGCCAGGGAGGACGCGGTCGTTGTTCTTCGCCTCGCGGACTTCGATCTGGCACAGGCCATTGAGGCGCTCGGCAAAGGACGCGGTAAATTTTTCCGGCATATGCTGGACGATGACAATGCCGGGGCTGACCCTGGGCAGGGCGGTCAGCACCGCTTCCAGTGCCTGGGTACCGCCGGTGGAGGTGCCAATGGCGACGATGCGTTCGGTGGTCTGCACCATGGACTGGTTGTGTCCGGCAGGCAGGATGGCATCTGCGTTGAGTTTGACCTGGGGTTCCAGGCGAGGGGGGCTGCGTTTGCCCAGATTCTTGACGTTGGCGCTGGCGGCAGCGCGGATGGCCGCGACCAATACCGCGGCGGATTCAAGAAGGAAATTCTTCAGGCCGACCTGGGGTTTGGTGACGATCTCCACGGCTCCGGCGCTCAGGGCCTGCAAGGTGGTCTCGGCACCTTTCTCGGTCAGGGATGAGCAGATAATCACCGGCGTAGGGCGTTCACTCATGATCTTTTTGAGAAAGGTAATACCGTCCATGCGCGGCATCTCGACATCAAGGACGATCACGTCGGGCCACTCTTTGGCCAGTTTGTCGATGGCGAAAATCGGGTCGGACGCGGCGCCCATCACTTCAATATCCGGCGTCTTGTCGAGGATCGCCATCAGCACCTGACGCACAACGGCGGAGTCATCGACGAGCAGCACTCTGATTTTTTTCATGACGACTTTCAGCACTCGTGCAATGGCTTGTGTTTTACCCAGACGTGACCGCTCCAGGTGTCGAAAACGATATTGCGATGGCCAGTGCGGCCGACGTCCTGAGCTGTGACGTGCAGGTGGTGCCGCTCGGCCAGTTGCAGGGCGGCTTCGATATTCATGTCGGGGACCCCGCTGACAAGGGTGGGTTTGTGTTGCGGGAACATCTCGCCGCCGCCAAACAGTTTGACCTGATAGTCGCCGGGCAGGGTGTTATGGGACTCGACTTCGAGCATGAACATCTCGAAGGCTTCGTCGGCGTACTTGCCACTCAGCCTGTTGCCGCGAATGCGCCGGTTGGGCAGCATGAAGTGGCACATGGCACCAATCCGTCGCTGCGGATGCCAGAGGGTCACGGCAATGCATGAACCCAACACCGTCCTGATACGAGTCGGCTCCGTGGCGAAGTGAAAATCGCCGGGGGACAGATAAACCCGGGGATAGTCCAGAGAGGTTTTCATGGTTTGCGATAGATCGACGGCGCCACGAGCTTGAGTGCATCGCTGATGCCGTTGAGGCTCTCCGAATGGCTGATCATCAGATAACCGCCGGACTTGAGCAGCGGCAGCATACGGGCGATGACCCGGCGTTTGGTCTCCTGGTCGAAATAGATCATCACGTTGCGCAGAAAAATAACCTCGAATTCGCCCATCTCCGGGAAGGCTTCGTTGAGGTTGATCTGCACGAACTTCATGCGATTGCGCAGTGCCCGGTTGACCAGGAACGTCCCGGCCTGGGGACCGACGCCCTTGAGGCAGTACTTGACCAGCAAGGGCTGCGGCAGGGTACCGGCGCGTTCCATGGGGTAATGGCCGCTGCGGGCCTTGGCCAGCATCTGGCTGCTGATATCCGAGCCGACGATCTCCCATGGCGTGGTGCCCAGACCTTCGGACAGAGTCATGGCCAGGCTGTAGGGCTCTTCGCCGGAGGAACTGGCCGCGCTCCACAGGCGGAAAGTCCGCCCCGGTGTGGCCTTGGGCAGGACGTGCTGGCGCAGGAAATCGAAGTGCTTGGGCTCGCGAAAGAAATAGGTTTCGTTGGTGGTCAGCAGGTCCAGGGCGACCTGCAATTCGTGCTCGCTCTGACCGCCCATGATCAGCTTGAAATACTCGCCGTAACTGTTCAGCTCGTAATGCTTGAGGCGCTTGAACAGGCGCCCGGCCACCAGGGCCTTCTTGGCCGGTGACAGGTTAATCCCCGCCGCCCGGTGCAGCCATTGCTGGAAGCTGTGGAACTCGCTGTCATTGAGCGGCGTAGCGTTCATCCACTTATCCCTGTGGTGACGGTTCGACGGCGAGGTTGCCAGCGGCCAGGCTGGACATCTCGTCGATGGATAGCACCCGGTCCACGTCCAGGACAATGACGAACTTGCCCTCGACCTTGCCCATGCCGCTGATGAAATCGGCACGGATCCGTGCGCCAAAACTTGGCGGCGGCTCGATGGCGCTGGCGGCGATTTCCATCACCGCCGACACCGTGTCCACCAGCAGGCCGATGTCCTGTGGCTGGCCGTCACCGCCTGCGGCTTCGATGATCACTACGCAACTGCGTCGGGTAATGTCCGAATTCTGGCGGCCGAAACGCGCCGACAGGTCGACTACCGGCACCACTGCACCGCGCAGGTTGATCACCCCGCGCACGAATGCGGGCATCATTGGTACGACTGTGAGGTTGCCGTACTCGATGATTTCCTTGATGCCGAGGATGGCGATGGCAAACATTTCGCCGCCGAGCATGAAGGTCAGGTATTGCGCCTCTTCCTCCCGGGCGGCGGACGTTTTCTGGTTGGTCGTGGCAAGTGCACCCATGGCTTGAGCCTCCGTTAGAACCGTGTGAAGTCGGCTTCGTCAGGGCCGCTTGCGGTTTGATAGGCAAAGTTGGGCTGCCGCACCACGGGTTGCTGCGGCGCTCTTGGCGGTTTGCGATTCTCATTGCTCTTGCTCGAGACCGATTGCACTGCACCCTTGTTCCCGCTGTCGAGGCGGAAGAAGCTCATGACTTGTTGCAGTTGCTCGGCCTGGCTGCTCATTTCTTCTGCGGTGGCGGCCAGTTCTTCGCTGCTGGAGGCGTTCTGCTGGGTGACCTGATTGAGCTGGTTCATGGCCGTATTGATCTGCGCGACACCGGCTGCCTGTTCTTCGGACGCAGCGCTGATCTCCTGGACCAGGTCCGAGGTTTTGTTGATCGACGGGACCATTTCATCGAGCAGCTTGCCGGCTTTTTCCGCCATTTCGACGCTGCTGGAGGACAGCTCGCCGATTTCCTGAGCGGCGACCTGGCTGCGTTCGGCCAGTTTGCGCACTTCGGCAGCAACCACGGCAAAGCCTTTGCCGTGCTCTCCGGCGCGGGCGGCTTCGATGGCGGCATTGAGGGCCAGCAGGTTGGTCTGGTAGGCGATGTCGTCGATGATGCTGATGCGCTGGGCGATTTTTTTCATCGCCACCACGGTCTGCTGCACCGACTCGCCGCCGTCGGTGGCCTCGGTAGCGGCCTTGCTGGCCATGCCGTCGGTGACTTTGGCGTTCTCGGTGTTCTGGTTGATGCTGGCGCTCATCTGTTCGATAGAAGCGCTGGTTTCCTCGACACTGGCGGCCTGTTCGCTGGTGGCCTGGCTCATGGACTGGGCGGTGGCGCTGACTTCTTCCGAGGCGCTGGCCAGGTTATCGGCAGTGTTGCGCACCTCGCCGATGATATGCGACAGCTTGGCGATCATATTCTGCATGGCGG
The DNA here is from genome assembly GCF_047303955.1 of Pseudomonas sp. Pseusp88. NCBI lineage: Bacteria > Pseudomonadati > Pseudomonadota > Gammaproteobacteria > Pseudomonadales > Pseudomonadaceae > Pseudomonas > Pseudomonas sp. Pseusp88. Next base: position 22,791 of record NZ_JBGLYM010000048.1, read on the forward strand.
CCAGCAGCAGACCGGTTTCATCCCGCGAACGTACCTCGATCCGCGCACTCAGATCGCCCTCGGCCAGTTGCCCGGCGACTTCGGCTGCTTCACGCAGGGGGCGGGAAATGATTCGGGCAATGAACAGCGCCAGCGTGAAGCCAATCAGCAGGGTCACTACGAGCACGATGATGATTGACAGGCGCGAGTCGGCATACAGCTTGTTGCCGCGCTCGGTGGCATCGGCGCCGCCGCCGGCGTTGAGTTCGACCATTTTTTGCAGGTCGCCCGTGACGGCGTCGAACAGGCGCCGGGAATCGCCGGTGAGGATGACGTGCGCTTCCTCACTGCGGTTTTGCCGGGATTCGCTGAGCATCTTGGCGCTGGCATTCTGATAAGCGTTCCAGTCAGCTATGAACGCGTCCAGCAGTGCCTTGTCCTCGGCGTTGGAGAGAATCTTGGTGTAGGACTCGATCCGGGTATCGATCTGTTTCTTCGAGTCGGCGGCTTCCACTTCCACTGCGGCCTTTTCTTCGGCCGAGGCGGTGGCCAGGTGACGGTACTCTTTGATCCGGTAGTTGGCCGCATAGAAACGCATGCCCGAGGCCATGCGCATGGACGGCATCCAATTGGTGCCCAGGTCTGTGGCGGTCTGGTTGACCTGACTCAGTTGGTAGATGGCGAAGGCGCCCATGGCAGCGGTCAGCACCAGTACGATCATGAACGAGGTGATCAGTTTGGTGGCGATTTTCAGGTTATAGAACCATTTCATTGGGGCATTCCTCCTTGGAGGGAACTGTTGGCAGCCGAGCGGGAGAGGAGCGAGGCGTTACGGGTTTCCATGCTTACGATCTGGGTGAGCAGCGAGGGCACGTCGAGAATCAACGCGACCGAGCCGTTGCCGAGAATGGTCGAGCCGCTGATCCCGCGCAGGGCGCCGAACAGCTTGCCCAGGGGTTTGATCACGGTCTGGAATTCGCCCAGCAGATCATCCACGACCAGCCCGGCCTTTTGTTCGGCACTGCGCACTACCACGACGTTCTGTCGGCCGCTGGGCTCACCTTCGTGACCGAAGTGGTCACGCAGCCTGACCAGTGGCAGGACCTCGCCGCGCAGATCCAGGTAGCTGCTTTCCCGTGGCGGGTGATTGGCTTCGTTGAGCTCGATGCATTCCTGCACCATGTCCAGAGGGATGACGTAGATCGCCTGATCGACGCTTACCAGGAAACCGCTGATGATCGCCAGGGTCAGCGGCAGGCGGATGCGTACCGTGGTGCCCAGGCCCGGCTGGCTGTCGAGATCGACACTACCGCGCAGGGCAGTGATATTGCGCTTGACCACGTCCATGCCGACACCGCGCCCGGACAGGTTGGTCACCGCTTCGGCGGTGGAGAAACCGGGCTCGAAGATCAGGTTGTAGATTTCCTGATCGCTGAGGTTGGCCCCGACCGGCACCAGTCCGCGTTCCTGGGCTTTGGCCAGGATGCGCTCGCGATTCAGCCCGGCGCCGTCATCGGCGATCTCCAGGACGATGGTGCTGGCATCGTGATAGGCATTAAGGCGCAGCAGACCTTTCAGCGGTTTGCCCGCAGCGAGCCTGGCCTGGGGCGCTTCGAGACCGTGGTCCATGGCGTTGCGCAGCAGGTGCATGAGCGGGTCGCCGATCTTTTCCACCACCGTCTTGTCCAGCTCGGTCTCGGCACCGCTGATCAGCAGGTCGATATCCTTGCCCAATTCCTGGCTGACGTCCCGCACTACGCGGCGGAAACGGTTGAAGGTATCGCCGATGGGGATCATGCGCAGGCCCAGGGCACCGTCGAGAATCTCCTCGACCAGGCCCGAGACCACCGAGGCCGACTCCTGCAAGGGATCGTTCTGGCAACCGCGAGCCAACTGGCTGGCCCCGGCGCTGGCGATCACCAGTTCACCGACCAGGTTGATCAGTTCGTCGAGCTTGTCGGCGTTGACCCGGACAAAGCGGCCCTCCTTGGTTTTCTGCTCCTGCATGCCGTTTTGCTTGTCCAGGGCCGATTGCACCACCACCGGCTCCACGGCGCGCTGTTCGATGAGGATTTCACCTAGCGGCTGTGGCGCGATCTCCTGGTCGGCAGCCTGGCGTTGTGTGCGCAGACCTTGTTCCAGCTCATGCACGGTCAGGGCGCCACAGGTGGTAAGGATCTCGCCGAGGCGAGTGGGGTGCTCCGGCAGGGCCTCGATCAGTTGCAGGTATTCTTCGATACGGCTATGGGGCGCGAGGATGTGAATCAGGCAGTCGTCGCGGACAAAGTCGAAGGCTTCGGAAATCTGCGTCTTGCTGGCATTGGAGCGGTAATCGATCTCGAAACCCAGGTAGCAGCTCTCGGCATCGACCTCGCCGAGGGTCGGCATGGCGTCGGCCAAGGTAGTGATATAGACGATCTCGCCAAGGGTGTTGAGGTAGCGCAGGAACGACAGCGGATCCATGCCGTTGCGCAATACATCCGGCCCGAAGCGCAGGGAGATATGCCACAGGTCCGAGCTGACCGTATCGCCGCCGATGGTCTGCACCTCTGTACTCTGGGGCTGAGCCGCCGGGCTTTGCGTGGTCATGGCGGTGCTGGCACTGCGGTACTGTTGCAGGTCCAGGCGCAGGCTTTCTTCCCGGGCGAGGGCGGCGCTGTCGAGGTTGCGGCCCTGGCTGGCCACCACGTCGATCAGTTCCAGCATATGGTCACCGCACTTGAGCAACAGGGCGATCAACGCCGTATTCACTTGAATCTGGCCATCGCGCAGGCGGTCCAGGACGTCTTCGACGATATGGGTGAAACCGACGATGGCGTCCAGGCCGAACAGCCCGGCCGAACCCTTGATGGTGTGGGCAGCACGGAAAATCGCGCCGAGGATGTCCGGATCGTCGGGGTGGGTTTCCAGGCGCAGCAGGGACTCCTCCATCTCCTGCAACAGTTCGTGTGCTTCTACGATAAAGGTCTGTTGTGCTTGGTCGAGATTTATGCCCACGGTTACATCCTTTAAAAGCGGGACAACTGCAAATATCCAGACTCACTTCTGTGTGTTCGAACGTTTCATGGAGACTTTTATAGGGCCAGCTGTGGGAGCGAATTCATTCGCGAAGATGGCATTCCAGGCGACAACTATCTATCGAACACACCGGCCTCTTCGCGAATGAATTCGCTCCCACAGATAAATTTCAAGCCTCATTCATTCAACTGGTGCCAGGATCAGCGGGTCGCCGAAATAGGGCGCCAGGTTGCACAGCTCGAACGTCTCCAATACCGCCGGGCTATGCCCGTCCAGATGCAGGGCCTTGCCGGCGCGCTGGCTTTCACGCTTGCTCAGCATCAGCAGTTGCAGGCCGGCGCTGTCCATCTCGGTGACCTGGGACAGATCGACGGCCAGGTCGTCGCCGTTGTTCTGCATATCCGCCAGCAAGGGCAGCAGCACGGCGCCCAGTTCCGCAGCGGTGTAGATGGTCATTTCGCCTTCAATGCTGACCCGTACGGTGCCGTCATGGCGTTGGCAGGTAATCGACATGGCAATAGCTCCCGCCGGTCAGGGCATGATCAGCTTGGCCACGGCGGCGAGCATCTGCGCAGGCTGGAACGGCTTGACCACCCAGGCCCGGGCGCCGGCGGCCTGGCCTTCCTGTTTCTTGGATTCCTGGGATTCGGTTGTGAGCATGATGATTGGCGTGAATTTGTAGCTGGCCAGCTTCTTCACTTCCTTGACGAAGGTGATGCCGTCCATGTTCGGCATGTTCACGTCGCTGATGATCAGATGGACTTTCTGCCCGGTAAGCTTGCCCAGGGCATCCTTGCCGTCGCTGGCTTCGATCACGTCGTAACCGGCGCTTTTCAAGGCAATGCTGACGACCTGGCGGACGCTGCTGGAATCGTCGACAACCATTACATTCTTTGCCATAGCGTACAGTTCCTAAAAAAAAGTGATTTCGTGAGCGGACGAGGCGGTGGCACTGCCATGGTGGTTCTGGCGCTGCTCGTCGGTGGCGTAGGTCAGCTCCATGTCGGCCAGCCATGCCTTGACGTCGATCTGATCGAGTTTTTCCGGATCCTGGCGAGCGTCGAGCAGACGCTGATGCAGAGCCTCCATGTTGTTACGAACATGGCTGAGTATCTGACTGACCCGGTCCTGGAATTGCAGGCTGACGAGCACTTCGGTCATCTCCTTGCGGATGCCGGCGCTTTCTTCCTGCAATAGGCCGGCGGACTCGGAAAGGCGCCGAGTGATGCTTTTGAAACGCTCCAGAACCAGTTGGATGCTGTGTTCCGATTCGCTCACCGAATCGCTGTCATGCCCGGCGCTGCTGGCGGCCGCCTGTACCAGTTGAGTGATTGCGCCGTTGATAATGTCGACCTTGGCCGACATCTTCTGTCCGGTTTCGCTGGACTGACTGGACAGGGTGCGCACGGCATCGGCGACCACGGCAAAACCGCGGCCTGCTTCACCGGCACGAGCGGCCTCGATGGCGGCATTGAGGGCCAGCAGGTTGGTTTGCGCGGCGATGGCGGCGACGTCGGCAGCCATGGCCCGCAACTCGCCGGTGTAGTCGGTCAGGTGATTGACCTGGGCGAGCATCTCGTCGCGACTGTGTTGGGTCGCCTTGAGCGAATCGATCACCTGTAGCAACTCATCGTCGCTTTGGGCCAGCACCTGCAAGGCGCCGTCAGCGCTGTTACCGGCCAGGTCGCCCGCCGCCAGTTGCGAGGCGTTGGCGGTTTCCTGCAAGCGGTTGGAGATGCCGTAGAAGCGGTTACTTAACTCGACGATGGCGGATTCGGTCTGGGCCCGGGAGCTTTCGATCTGCTTTGACCAGATCGGCACGGTTTTCAGGCAGATGGCGGCAAGACCGCTCTCTTGTGATTGCTCTACGTTCTGCCGGGAAGACTGGTTGGCGCTGTGATGACGGCTGGTGAGGGCAGCCAGTTGCTGGCGATGCTGACTGGCGCTCCACAGGCTGGCCAGTGCGCCAAGGACCACCAGGCCCACGGCCAGGCCAAGGGGTTGCGCATTGATGCCGCCTGTCAGCAGAACGGCAGCAGCGCCCAGTGCAGCGAGCAGAAGGGGAAGCCATGCAAAGGTTTGGTTGGAGGTTGCCGGGACGTCGTCAGAAAAAGAAGAACTGGAATGCATTACTTCGTCCTTGATTTTGATAATCGGTCCACAGATTTTTTGTGACCAAATGCTTGGGCGAAGATTAGCCCAATTCCTGCCGTTCGTCCTCGAGCGGCGAGCATGTTTTTTTCCATAAAGCAAAAGCTTCACGTCTAAACATTTGTTTTAATTGAAATTAATCGAAAATAAACATTTCGCCACCATTCGTCGTACAACATCTGTACTGCTCAGCCGAATTGCTGTCGGTAATGACTGGGCGTCAGGCCAAGCTTTTCGCTGAACAGAAAACGCATGTGCCGCACGCTGCCGAATCCGCTACGCCAGGCGATGGTCTTGAGAGGCAGGTCGGTGGTCTCCAGCAGTTGCCGGGCGCGGTCAATGCGCGCGTTCTGAATGAATTCGGTGGGGGTGGCCCCGACCTCTTTGGAAAACACGCGAGTGAAGTGCCGGGTGCTCATCTGGGCCAGATGGGCGAGGGATTCGATATTGAATTCTTCCTGCAAGTTGTCCAGAACATGATTCTGCACTCGGGTGATGGGCGAATCCTCGGCGGATACCGCCGCCAGCATCGGGCTGAACTGGGCCTGACCGCCCTGGCGTTTCATGGCCACCAGCAACACTTTGGCCACCGACAGGGCCACCTTGCGCCCGTGATCTTCGGCTACCACGGCCAGCGCCAGGTCGATCCCCGCAGTGACGCCGCCGGAAGTGATTATCTGGCGGTCTTCGATATAGATTTGATCGGTACCGACCAGGGCCTTGGGAAAGGCCTTGGTCAGGCGGTCGATGTAGTTCCAGTGAGTGGTGACCTGATAGCCGTCGAGCAGGCCCGCGTGGCCGAGAATGAAGGCCCCGGTGCAGATCGAGCCGTAGCGCCGGGACTGCCGCACGGCGTTATTGAGCCAGTTTTGCAGGGCAGGGTGACGGTCGTTGTAGGCGCCGGGGCCGCCGGGCACCAGCAGCAGGTCGTAGCAACCCTGGTCGTTGTCGATGCAGGTATCGGCCTGGACCGAAACGCCATTGGACGCACGTATCAGCGTCGGCTGGGTACCAACGGTAGTCATTCGGTAATGATTCGCCGCGTCCAGGTAACGGTTGGCGATTGAGAACACCTCGAGCGGCCCGGCCATATCGAGCAGCAGAAAATCGGGATACAGCACGACGGCGACGTCTTTCATGGCCGCCGGGCCTTGGCGGTAACAGGGACTCTGGTCATGTGCGGGGCCTTGCTGAATGAAATCTCGAGTGACTTTAACATACTGAATAAAAAGAATATTTCAGGTTCTTTTGCATCCTTGGGGGTGATCGAATCTGAGTCTGGAGCGACAGCCATGCTAGCGATAAGTATGTCCGCGATCTGTGAAATGTAGTGGATTTCCGGTCGCCAGATCGTTGAGTGGAGCAGCCTATTCGCGAATGAATGCTCTCCCAACTTGCTTCTGCTGCGGATAGGCAGTGCCTGTCGCGGAGTTACCAACTCCCGGAGGCGCCACCCCCGCCACTGGAACCTCCGCCACCGGAAGAGCTGGAACTCGAGCTGGAACTGGACCGGCTCGAACCTCCTGACGAAGAACTGCCGCTACCACCGCTGCCCTTGCCGATGCTGAACAGGATCAGCAGCAGAATCCACAAGCCAGGCAGCATCACCAGCCAGGTCTGCAGATGGTTCAAGCCGTTGGCTGCCTGACCTGAGATTAAGGTGATAGCCACTGCTATCAGCAGGCGAATCCAGAAGCTCAGCGGGCTCTTGCGCCAGGTCGCGCGCATCAGCAGGAACATGCCGAACCACAGGCCGACAAACAACAATACTCCCGCTGGCCATGCCAGGCCGTAGATCAGCACCGCCGAGCCGAGGCTGCGGCTGACAACCACCATCACTGCGATATAAACGATCAGCCCCAGCACCACGTAGAACGCCGTGCGCGCCATCCACAGGGCGCCGAAAGTTGCGCCACCTACCAGCAGGCACAGCGGCACCACCAGGAGTTGCGCGGGCCACTCATGACCACCGGTTGCGGCGACCAGAATGGCTGTGGTCAGCAGCGCCAGGCCCAATGTCCAGCGCCAGGTCAGCTTTCTGGCAAAGGCCAGCACCCCCAGGACTGCACCGAGGATAAAGGCGATCAGCACGCCATAGGCCTGCATCGGCATTTGCCACGGGGCTGACTCGGGCAGGGTTTCGCCGTCCACCAGCAGGATCAATGCGTCCACGGCCTGTTCGATACCCTGATCGAAGTGGTCCTCGCGAAAGGCCGGGGTCATGCGCTCGCGGATGATCTGGCTGGCCAGCAGATCAGTGATGGTGCCTTCCAGGCCATAGCCGACTTCGATGCGCATCTTGTGATCGTCCTTGGCCACGACCACCAGCACGCCGTCATTGGCGTCCTTGCGCCCCAGCTTCCAGGTGCGGAACTGTTGGTTGGCGTAGTCCTCGATGTTCATCTCGCCGGTAGTGGGCAGTATCAGCACGGCGATCTGCGCACCCTTGCGAGTTTCCAGATCGGCGATCTTGCGTTCCAGGCGCTGGCGGGTCGGGTCGTCGAGAGTCTGGGTCAGGTCGTTGACGCGGCCGTGCATGACTGGCAGCAACGGGCTGTCGGCGGCATGGCCCAGACTGACCAGACACAGCCATAACAACAGGCTGGCAAGGCTCCAGCGGGGCAGGCGCGACGGGGCAACGGACATGGGACTTCCTTGATGGGCAGACGATGGGGCGGCGTGGCTCAGACCTGTGGCCAGTGTGCCAGTTCCCCCAGGCCGGGCGTGAGCACTGCATCACGAAAGTCAGGCTCGACCTGTTGCTGCCAAACTCAACCCGCCAACTGAATGCATGTATGTCATTGTGGGACCGGCTTTAACGGGGAAGGCGATATTGAAGGCAAGGGACATGTATTGATCATGCCTGCGCCTTCCCGGCTAAAGCCGGTCCCACAGGGGTTATGCGTTAGTAAGGACTGGCCGTCGGCCGTACGATCAATTCGCTGACATCGACATCCGCCGGTTGCTCCACCGCATAGGCAATCGCCCGGGCAATGGCCATGGCCGGGATGGAGATCCTGCGAAATTCGCGCATCAGGCTGCGGCCGCCCTCATCGGAAATACTCTCGGCCAGCTCTGACTCGGTCACGCCGGGGGATATCAAGGTCACGCGGATATCACCACCGACCTCCTGGCGCAGGCCTTCGGATATCGCCCGCACGGCAAACTTGGTCGCGCAATACACTGCGGCGGTAGGGCTGACGGTATAGGCGCCGATGGAAGCGATATTGATGAACTGCCCCGAGCGTTGCGCCTGCATCAACGGCAGGCCGGCGGCGATGCCGTGGAGCACGCCACGGATATTGACGTCGATCATGCGGTCCCATTCCTCGACTTTCAGGGCGTCGAGGGTCGACAGCGGCATGACCCCGGCGTTATTGATCAGCACGTCGATTCGGCCATGCTGGCTGACCGCAAAATCGACAAAGGCCTGCACATCGGCGCGATCAGTCACGTCCAGCGCCTGATACAGGGCCTGGCCGCCTTCTGCATTGATCTCGGCGCACAGGGCTTGCAGGCGTTCGGTACGCCGCGCGCCAAGCACGACCCGAGCGCCCTGAGCGGCCAGCAGGCGGGCGGTGGCTTCGCCGATGCCGCTGCTGGCGCCGGTGATCAAGATGACTTTATTTGAGGTGGACATATGGGTGACTCCCTGGCTGGTATGGGGCCAGAGTAGGGCGGTGCGGTCCGGCATCGTTATCCGGATCCTTCGCGGTTTTTGCCTGATCCTGTAGAACGGCAGTGCTTGCGTTGACAGCGACTCGGGGCCCATGGATGAATGAGGTCCATTCGCCAAGGACCCTGCCATGACCACTGTTACGCCCTTTGGCTCTTCTTCACTGGACCCGGCCACCGTGCGCCGGGCCGAACTGGTAAAGCGGATCAAGCGCCTGGCGCCGTTGTCAGGTACCTATGAAACGGCTATCCCGAGCCTGAATTTCATTCGCAGTGACGTCACCGGTGAAACCCTGCATATCCTGCATAAACCGGCGCTGTGCGTGATTCTGCAAGGGCGCAAGGAGGTGCGCCTGTGGCATGAAACCTACCACTATGATGCACTGAATTATCTGGTGGTATCGGTCACGCTGCCGTTGTCCGGAGAGGTCATACAGGCCAGTGCCGATGAGCCATATCTGTGTGTGCGCCTGGATATCGATACGGCTGAAATTGCCGGGCTGCTCGCCGGGATCCGGCCGGTGGAGGCGTCTGCGAGCACCGGGCGCGGCCTGTTTCTTGACGAGCTGGACACGCCATTGCTCGACGCTCTGATGCGTCTGGTTGGCCTGCTGGAAACGCCGGAGGACATCGCACTGTTGGCGCCAATGGCCCTGCGCGAGATTTTCTACAGGGTATTGCGTGGCAGACAGGGCGCGCGCCTGCTGGAGATTGCCATTCCTGACAGCCAGACCCAGCGGGTCAGTCGTGCCATCGAATGGTTGAACAATCATTACATCGAACCGCTGCGTATCGACGAACTGGCGCAACGGGTCCATCTCAGCCCGTCGACCCTGCATCAGCGTTTCAAGGCAGTGACGGCCATGAGCCCGTTGCAGTACCAGAAGCAGTTGCGCCTGCAGGAAGCCCGACGCCTATTGATCAGCGAGCACACCGACGTATCCTCGACCAGTTATCGCATGGGTTACGAAAGTCCGTCGCAGTTTTGCCGCGAGTACAGCCGTTTGTTTGGCGCTTCGCCGCTCAAGGATGTGGCGCGGTTGCGGGCGCAGGTGGTGTAGACCTGTGGGGGGGGCGGGGGGGGCGCGGGGGGGGGGTTGAGCGGGGGGGGGGGCGCCC
>NZ_JBGLYM010000049.1:0-32357 GCF_047303955.1 Pseudomonas sp. Pseusp88
TGGAGCGGGCGGTGGTCTGGCAGCACATGAACAGCGCCCAGGACCTGCTCACCGCCTGCCTGCAACAGGACATCACCCAACAAACCCTGGCCGATCATCTGAGCCTGGACGGCTTCGACTATGGCGCAGCGCTGTTGGTCATCAGCCAGACCCTGGCCTGGCTCGCCGCGCCGCCCGCACGCCTCGACCCGCTGGCGCTGGGCGGCGACGTCGTGGATGCGGTGAGCGGCGTCAGCTTCTATAGCCCCAGGGCCAGTGCTGGCCAGGCGTGGCTCTACGCGTTGATCAATGACCCCGGCATACCCCTGCACCGCATGCTCTGGCCCGATTCCGACCTGGAGCGCGTGTGCCAGCCGTATCAGGTACCGACCGAACCCGCGCAGAACCGCGGCGATGGCCACTTCCGCGGCGACGCACTGGCGCAGCTGGAAAACAGGAACGCCCCCGCCCCGGACCAGCAAACCACCCTGGACGCGGTGATCGTGGCCAACCTGTCGGCAGGCGGCAGCCTCAACAACTTTCTGACGGTCAGCGGCAAGAACCTCAGCAGTGCCCTGATGAGCATCTACGACACCCTGCAAGGCGCGGTGAACACCGCCGTGGCGGCCGTCGACGCCTCTCGTGAAAAGCTTGCCGAGGCGGCGAGCGACAGCAAGGCCAGCCAGGCCCGTTACGCCAAAGCAGAGGATCGCCTGACGCAAACCAAAGCCCGTCTGGGCGCCGGTGCCCGCCCGATCAGCGTGACACTGCACGCCAAAGGCATCGAGCAACTGCGCAGCCTGCTGCCGAACACCTTCGGTGCCGCCTATTTCATGCGCCGCAGTCAGGTGACCCAGAATTACTACCTGTTCGGCCTGGAGGAGCTGCCGTCACGGGAGTCGGTGCCGAAGACCTTTTATGGCGAATTTTTAGACCACAACGGGCGCCTGATCGGCAGCACCGACCGCAGACGCCTGCCCGACCTTGAGGTAAGCACCGCAGAACACCTGGTCCTGGCCATTCCCCGCAACCACAGCACCGCGCAGCTGGTCGGCAATATCAATAGACAACTGACCGCCGCCCAACAGACCGCCACCGAAGCGGCTGGAGCCAGCGGTCGGCTTATGCAGGCCAGTAGCGCCCTCAGCGATGCCCTCGAACAGCACGGCACACGCAGCAATGCGATGGCGTACCGGATTTTGAGCTCACGCCCGTTCTCTGTTGGGGTGTTGATGCTGGAGATGTGGAATGTGGGGGTTGAGATGCAGGCGATGGAGCGGAGCGATCGAGAGAAAGGACGTCTCAGGGCCATGGGTGGCGCAGGGGGGGGCTGGCTCGATCTACTCATTGCACTGGAAGCCCTACCACCCGGATCGGATTCCCGAGCAGCCTGACGCCCTGCCGCGCAAGTTGCTCTTTAAATTGATAGGGACCCGGTTACCTTGGGGCAATACCCAAGAGGTGCTCCCGGACAACATCATGCAAGACCCCAGTCCCGAAAAAATGCGCTACTGGGAAAAATTCGAGAAGGAGAAGGCAGAACAGAAAGCAAATGGCACTTACATAACACGTCCATTTGAACATCTGGAATTACATTACCGACACGATCATGAAGTAATTCGCCACGCACAATTTCCTTTCAAGACACAATTTTGGCTCTTCTTAAAAGGGTGGGGAAAGTGGGCAACTATTATCTTAATCCCTATCATGGCGCTGACTCACATGACAGCTTTATACAAATTAAACGAGCCAGCTTGGGAACTCACAAAATCTCTCTTTATAGAGGTTCACTCCTGGTTTATCGGCATACCATTTATCTGCGGACTGACCGGTCATATTGTCGTTGAGTACTTCCCGAGAATCTGGCTACGCGCTCCAAAAGGCCCTCTTTGGGAGCTCAATCGCCGCACGGGCACGGTCACCATTTTTGACTACAAGGACTTTAAAAAAACCGGAAAAATCGGCGAGTTCATCGCGCCCTTTTATGAGTTCGACGCTTATATAATCACCAATCCGGATCGTCAGGGCTTGCCCATGATCGGCCTTTCTCTGGCTCATCGTTATAGCAATAAGGGCATGAACTTCAATGACATGATTGCGCCAGACAACCTCGCACAAAAGCCTTGCGCCTTATGGGATTTCTTCCAGAACTTCATGGACATTAGCCGCCCATTGCCCGACGTACCGGTACACGAAGCTTATCGCCACTTGGACCCGGTGACTGCCGAGTACGACCGTCAAACCGGTCGCGACCCGCGTTACTGGATCGATATGGATAACGATGTCTTCAAAGCCAAGCTCAAGGAAATGCGTGGGCGCACCGATGATATCAATACCTTCAAACGGCCTAACTTGATGTTAAGGCATGTAAAGTATAACGACTGATGATCGATCCAAGCCACGCTTACATGGGGCCAATAACGGGCAATCAACCGGGTGAGCAAAACGCAAAACTGGATCTTCACGCTCAAGTGCCGTTTCAGGTGCGCAGCGCCAATACCCTCATCCGTATCGAACGCCGACTGCCCGGCCTGTTGGGCAGCCTGGGTAGTCTGGGAATGCAGGTGGACTATCGTCGGTGTGAGGTCGTGACCACCAGCTCCAGAGGCATGCCGGCGTCGATCCGAAAAAAACTGTCCGACGCCCCCACACCGCCCGAGGCGCAGCGCCTTTACCCCGATGCGCTGGAGCTGTATGTCGACACACCCTTCTCATGGGCCACGCCACAAACCGGGGCGACAATCGAGTCCCACACATTTGAATGGGTCGTTCGTGCGCAATTCATCTTGAGTACTCAATCGCAGACCCTTCACTTCCCGGCGCCCGCCATAAAAGACCCGATACGCTTTGGCCCCGAATACGCCAGGGCCGACTTCACCACAACTCATCGGCCGTTCTGGGCCGACGAACTCACCTATAAGGCGCAGTAATGTCTACTCCGGTCGAATCACAGTCTTACTACGCACCAGAGGCCTACCACCCGGATCGGATTCCCGAACAGCCTGACGCCTTGCCGCGCAAGTTGCTCTTTAAATTGATCGGGACCCGGCTGCCCTGGGGAAATACCCAAGAGGTGCTTCCAGACAACATCATGGCGGATCCAGATCCTGAAGGGATGCGTTTCTGGGAGGAAGTAAGGCGAAAAAAAACTGAAGAAAAAACTAACGGTACTTATGTGCCTCGCCCATTTGAACATCTGAATATGCATTGCAAACACGATCATGAAGTAATTCTTCATGCGCATTTTCCATTCCGTTCTCAACTCTGGATTTTTCTAAAAATATTTGGTCTTGGGGGGGCGGCCATATTAACTCCAATCATGGGGCTCGCTCATATTATCGCCACATCAAAAATAGGAATAACAGTAAGCTATAGACAATTAATAGAATATTATTCTTTGTTCACGGGAATACCGTTAGCGTGCGGGCTGCTCGGCCATATTGTTATTGAATACTTTCCAAAAATCTGGCTTCGCGCACCCAAGGGCCCGCGCTGGGAACTCAATCGCCGCACGGGCTTGGTCACCATTTTTGACTACAAAGACTTTAAAAAAACCGGAAAAATCGGCGAGTTTACTGCGCCCTTTTATGAGTTTGATGCCTATATAATCACCAGCCCGGACCGTCAAGGCTCGGCCATGAACGGTCTTTCCCTGGCTCATCGCTATAGCGATAAAGGCATGAACTTCAATGGCATAATTGTGCCAGACAATACCACACACATGCCTTGCGCACTGTGGGATTTTTTCCAGAACTTCATGGACATCAGTCGCCCATTGCCCGATATACCGGTGCATGAAGCTCATCGCCATCTCGATCCGGTGACCGCCGAATATGACCAGAAAACCAGTCGCGACCCGCGTTACTGGATCGATATGGATAACGATATATTTAAAGCGAAACTCAAGGAAATGCGCAAGCGCTACAATGATATTGATACCTTCAGACGCGTTAACTTGATGTTAAAACACGTGAAGTATATCGACTGATGACCGACTCAAGCCGCACTTGCATTGGGCCGATACCGGATTTTCGCGCTCAAGTGCCGTTCGAGGTGCGCAGCGCCAATACCCTCATCCGAATCGAAAGCCGACTGCCCGGCCTGTTGGGCAACCTGGGTAGTCTGGGGATGCAGGTGGACTATCGTCGGTGTGAGGTCGTGACCACCAGCTCCAGAGGCATGCCGCGTCAGTCCGAAAAAAACTGTCCGACGCCCCCACGCCGCCCGAGGCGCAGCGCCTTTACCTCGATGCGCTGGAGCTGTATGTCGACACACCCTTCGCATGGGCCACACCACAAACCGGGGCGACAATTGAGTCCCATACATTTGAATGGGCCGTTCGCGCGCAATTCATCCTGAGCACTGAATCAGAAACCCTTTACTTTCCGGCGCCCGCCATAAAAGACCCGGTTCGCTTTAGCCCCGAATACGCCAAGGCCGACTTCACCACAACCCATCGGCCGTTCTGGGCCGACGAACTCACCCATAAGGCGCAGTAATGTCTACTCCGGTCGAGTCACAGTCTTACTACGCACCAGAGGCCTACCATCCGGATAGGATTCCCGAGCAGCCTGACGCCCTGCCGCGCACGTTGCTATTTAAACTGATCGGGACCCGGCTGCCCTGGGGCAATACCCAGGAGGTGCTTCCAGACAACATCATGGCGGATCCAGATCCCGAGGGGATGCGTTTCTGGGAAAACTTCAGGAAGGAAAAAGCCGAACAGAAAGCGAACGGCACTTACGTAACACGTCCGTTCGAACATCTTGAACTGCATGTCAAACACGACCATGAAGTGATTCGTCATGCGAAATTCCCCTTCCGATCTCAATTTTGGTTGTTTCTAAAGGGGGGGGGAAGTGGCTAACCATAATATTAGCGCCAATCGCTGTATTTGCTCACCTTATTACTAGATCAGAGGCCGAAACATACAGGCAGCTAATAGAATATTATGCTTTATTTTTAGGCATGCCCTTCATCTGCGGATTAATCGGTCACATTATCGTTGAGCACTTCCCCAAAGTCTGGCTTCGCGCACCCAAGGGTCCCCTTTGGGAACTCAATCGCCGCACTGGCTTGGTCACCATTTTTGACTACAAGGACTTTAAAAAAACCGGAAAAATCGGCGAATTCACCGCGCCCTTTTATGAGTTCGACGCCTATATAATCACCAACCCGGATCGTCAAGGCTTGCCCATGAACGGCCTTTCCTTAGCCCATCGCTATAGCAATAAGGGCATGAACTTCAATAACCTTATTGTCCCAGACAACCTCACACAAAAGCCTTGCGCCCTGTGGGATTTTTTCCAGAACTTCATGGATATAAGCCGCCCACTACCCGACGTACCGGTACACGAAGCTCATCGCCATTTGGACCCGGTGACTGCCGAGTACGACCGTCAAACCGGTCGCGACCCGCGTTACTGGATCGATATGGATAACGATGTCTTCAAAGCCAAGCTCAAGGAAATGCGTGGGCGCACCGATAATATCAATACCTTCAAACGGCCTAACTTGATGTTAAGGCACGTGAAGTATATCGACTGATGACGGATGCAACCAAAACGGCTTGAGTGTTATCAAGATGAATGCAGACATTATTGCGGAGGGTTGTATGGGAACTGTAGGGATTTTACTGCTGAACACACCTTTGCAGGAGCCGGCTTGCTGGTGATCGCGTTCTGCCGGTCGATGAAGATATTGCCGTAATGCCGCTATCGCCAGCAAGCCGGCGCCCACAAAATCGCATTTCGGTCTAAGGAATGAGCACCGTGACCAACACCCCTCCCTCAACATTACTGATGCCCAACTCCCCCCCATGCAACTGCACCACCTCTTCAACAAAATTCAGCCCCAGCCCGGTGCTCTTGCGCCCGGTGGCAGGGCGTGGCAGGGAGTAGAAACGCTCGCTCAGGCGCGGCAGGGCATAGTCAGGGATGGGCTCGGCAGTGTTGTTGAACAGGGTGAACTGAATTCGCCCGCCACTGCGCTCGGCAGTGAAACGCAGGGTGCCGTCCGGCGGGGTGAAGTCCAGGGCGTTTTCCAGCAGGTTGGCGATGGCCTGACGCAGCAGGAAGCGTTCGCCGATGATTGTCAGGTCGGCGTCAATCAGCAACTCAACGTGCAGATTCAGCCGCTCGATCCGTGCACTGCGGGTGCTGAGCAGATCATCGACCAAAGCAGCGAGAGGCACTGCCACCTGTTCTTCCAGGCCCTGGCGTTGTTCAACCATCGCCAGGTTCAGCAGACGCTCGATCAACTGCTGCACCCGTGCGCTTTCGCTGCTGATATTGCTGACGAAGCGTTGCCGCTGCTCGGTGGGCATGTCGTCCTGCAACAGCTCGGCGGCGCCGCGAATGGCGGCCAGGGGGCTTTTCAGTTCGTGGGTCAGGGTGTGTACATAGCGCTCGACATAGGCCTTGCCTTCCAGCTGCGTGCGCATGTGCTCCACCGCCGCCGACAACTGCTCCAGCTCGCCGCCGCGATAGTGTGGCAGCTCGGCGCGACGCCCCTCGCTGACAGCCTGGGCATAGCCCGTCAGCCGGCGCAATGCCTTGCCCAACCACCATGACAACAGCGCGCCGAACAACAGACCGAGGACCACCAGACCGGCGCCGTACCACAGCAGACGACGCTCGGCGCGATCGACGTAAGGCTGTAACGAGCTGTTGGGCTTGGCCACGGTCACGACACCGATGATCTTGCCGTCATCGCGGATCGGCGCGCCGACATGCATCACAGAAGAGTCAGGATTATTCGGATCGCTGCGGGTCGAGCGCGCGCCATATTCACCATGCAGGGTCAGGTAGACATCGTTCCAGCGCGAGTAATCCTGCCCCACCGCCAGGCCAGCGGAATCGAGCAACACGATGCCATTGGCGTCGGTGACGTAGATGCGGTTATTCACCTGATTCTTCTGCAGGCCCCAAATCTTCGCCGCCGGCTGACGCAAGCCGTAGGCCTTGAGGGCATCGGGCAGGCGGCTCTGGCTGAGGGTACCGGCCTTGACGTCGTCATGCAGAATCTCCGCCAGCAGGTTGGCGGTGTCGACCAGGGTTTCCTCTGTGGACTGGCGCACGCCGGGGCGCACTTCTTTCATCACCGTGCTGAGCACGAAATAGCCGGTCAGGCCAATGAATACGGCATAGACGAGGAAGATCCGGATGCTCAGGGGCATCAGCTATGACTCGGGCTGTAGCTGTAGCCGAGGCCACGATGGGTCTGGATCGGCTCGGCGTCAGGGGCGATCAGGCGCAGCTTGGCGCGCAGACTCTTGATGTGGCTGTCGATGCTGCGCTCGTAACCGGCATCGGCGGCAGTACCCAGCGCGTCCAGCAGTTGTTCACGGCTGAAGACCCGCTCGGGTTGTTCCAGCAGGCTTTGCATCAGGCGAAATTCATGGCGGGTCAGGCTCAGCAACTGACCGCGATAGGTGATCTGCACCCGCTCGCGGTCCACGACAAACAGCTCACTGCCAGACCCAGCTTCAGTACGCGGCAACAACCGCTTGAGAATTGCCCGGACCCGCGCCGTTACTTCACGCGGGCTGAACGGCTTGACCACATAATCATCGGCGCCGATTTCCAGGCCCACCACCCGGTCGATCTCTTCGCTGCGGGCACTGAGAAACATCACTGGCACTTCGCTGAAACGGCGCAGTTGCTTGCAGGTTTCAAAACCGGTGATATCCGGCAGGCCGACATCGAGAATGATCAGGTCGGCCGGCGTCGCGCGCTGATGCTCCACGGCAGCCAACCCCAGGGTCAGCCAGGTCGTGGTGAAACCGTCGCTTTGCAGCGCGTAGATCAGGGTATCGGCAATCGCGGCTTCGTCTTCGACAATCAGGATATGCGGCATGGCATCCGGGCCCGGCAATGGAAGGCCGCAAGGTGCCGGATGTCAGGCCCGGGCGTCAATCAGCAATCCGGTTTGTCGGCGGTATAACGCCGCGCCGGGTTGACCGCCGCATTGAACTCACGCAGTGCCTTGGCCCCGATCAGCAGTGGGTAGTTGAAGTGACTGCGGTCGACCAGATTGACCTCGACCGTATGCTTCTGGTTACCCAGACAAAGCTCCAGATCCACGACCGGGCGCTTGGTCGGGTCGATGACTTCATCTTCTTCGTCACCGTCCGCACGGCCCTTGATCTTGCTGATCCGCGAGACCTTGTGCTCGAAGACCTTGTTATCGGCATCCTTGGTGGCCAGACGGAAACGCACCCAGTCTTCGCCGTCGCGCTTGAACAGCTCAATGTCCCTGGCCGACAAAGATGCAGTCAAAGCGCCGGTGTCCATCTTGGCCTGAAAGGTCGCGCCAATCTCCGGCACCGCGATGTATTCGTAACGGCCATACAACGTCGGCTCGGCGGCCATGACCGGCAAAGCCAGCAGCGCAGACAGCGCCAGAATCGATTTCATGCACGGGTTCCTCAATGGCAGTACGGGCGGGATTTTAGACTGCGCGCGGGACAATCGTTCGTCCCGGCTTACATAAAGAGTCACAAACTTGCACATTCATTCACGACCGTCGGGTTTGGCGTTGACGTTCCGGATCTTTATCATTGCGGGCCTTTTGCCCTGTATTGAGTGTTCTATGCGTCACCTGCTGACCGGTTGTTTCGTTGCGCTGCTGTTATTGCTCAATACCCTGACCCTGATTGGGCCGCTGCTGGTATTCGCGCTGCTCAAGCTGTTGTTCAAGGGGCGCATGCGTGATCGGAATTCCTGGGCAGTGATGTGGATTGCCGAGACCTGGGCTGAAATCAACAAACTGATCTTCAAGGCGTTCCTGCCGACGCGCTGGGATATCCGCGGCGCCGACGGCTTGCGTCGGGACACCTCTTACCTGGTGGTCAGCAACCATCAGTCCTGGGTCGATATTCCGGCATTGATCCAGGTGCTGAACCGGCGCACGCCGTTTTTCAAATTCTTCCTCAAGAAAGAGTTGATCTGGGTGCCGTTCCTGGGCCTGGCCTGGTGGGCACTGGATTACCCGTTCATGAAGCGCTACAGCAAGGCGTTCCTGGAGCGGCATCCAGAGCTCAAGGGCCAGGACCTGGAGATCACCAAGGCCGCCTGCGAGCTGTTCAAGCGCCAGCCGGTGACGGTCGTCAATTATCTCGAAGGTACTCGCTTCACCCAGGCCAAGCATGATCAGCAGCAGTCACCTTATGTGCATCTGCTCAAGCCCAAGGCCGGGGGCGTGGCTTTTGTCCTGGCGGCCATGGGTGCTCAGCTCGACGCCCTGCTCGATGTCACAGTGGTTTATCCGGGGGCGCGCAAGCCGGGGTTCTGGGATCTGCTCTGCGGGCGCGTGCCACGGGTGATCATCGATATCCGCACCCACGCCCTCGACCCGGCCTTATGGGCGGGCGACTACGAAAGCGACCCGCAGCTGCGCAGCAAGATCCAGGCCTGGGTCAATCAGCTGTGGCAGGAAAAGGATGAACGTATCACCGCCTTGAGCAGCGAAACGCCTGGCCGTTGATCGGCTTCTTTGTCCCTTGCGTATGGATAGGAACGACCACAAGCCGGTCCTACAGAAGCCAAGCTCATTGAGTTGAGCAGGTTGTGTTTGATCAGCGCGGGCAAATACCTGCCCGCCCATGCAACGGGTTTCGACAATGTCTGGTACATCCGCTTGCCTTGATCTATCTTCTGCCCTCCTGCGGCGCTCCTCGGGCACATGGGCCCGACACAGGAGAGTCGTCATTTCAGCAGTCGATATCGATCAGCTCCGACAAGGTTCATTCAACAAGGAAGCGCGGCATGGTTGTGCAAATCGGCGGCGGTGCCGTGGCGGTGATTTTCCTCGGAACGCTGATCGTCCTGGGAATCAACGAATGCTCAAAAGGGCCATTGGAGCCGCAGATCCGCGCCAATACCTCGGATGAGCAAAAAGACTGGCTGAATGTGCGGCACCGTATCCAGCGTTCGGATGCATCCCTGGTGGATGTCAGCCGCGACCAGCACACCCTGACGATCCAGTACCAGCCATCCCCGGCACAAGCCACACCCGACGTCTGGAGCCACTATATGCTGCGCATCATCGGCGGCGGCCTCGCGGCCCTGAACAACGCGCCGGGCGGCAAGCAGTATCGACAAGTGACGGTAAAGGCGCAGATCTCGCCATCCGCTAACGAATATGTCGACGGCGCCACCCTGGTCTATGACATGAGTGGCTTCGACGCCATCAAGACCCAACAGGACGGCTACGCCACCTTTGCCAGCGCGCCGCAAAGCCTGACCCTTACCGCCGCAGGTCGAGACTCAGCGACAAGCTATTGCCGCGGTTCCGGAGCGGGTTTCTATCCGCAGTTCTGCGAGCGGGTACTGAACGCCCAATAGCGCAGCAGGTGCGCGCAACTCATTAACCAGGATACGGTTGTATGGCAGCCTCTCTAGCAAACACGGTATAACCAGCTGAAGTACCGACATTTTTTGTGAGAGCGAACTCATTCGCGAAGAGGCCTGTACATTCGACACACTTGCATTGCCTTAAATACCGCTTTCGCGAATGAATTCGCTCCTACCTGTTCACTATTTACTGCATCAGGTATCCGTCATCAACAACACTGCTAGATCGCCTACCTAGCATTTCTGCTAGGTAGGCAAAACGGCAAACCAGGCCGAAACTGAGCATTCAGGAGATCATTTCCATGAATGCCACTTACACCCCGCTCTGCCGTTACCAGTACGACCCGCTGGACCGCCTCGCCACCTGCTCACCCGCCGAGCAAAACGGCATTCAGCGCTGCTACCACAAGAAACGCCTGACCACGGAAATCCAGGGGCAGATCCAGCGGGCATTTTTTCAGACCGAAGATCAGTTGCTCGCCCAGCATCAGGGGCCCAAAAACTGCACCCTGCTTGCCAGCGATCAACAGCGTTCGGTACTCGACGGGATCAATGATGCCCAGCGACAATCAACGTCATACACCCCGTACGGTGGTCACCATCCGCAGACCAATGCACTTGGGTTATTGGGTTTTACTGGCGAGCGGGCGGATCCGGTTACCGGGCATTATTTGCTGGGGAATGGCTATCGGGCGTTCAATCCGACACTAATGCGATTCAACAGTCCGGACAGTTTAAGTCCCTTTGGCGAGGCTGGACTGAATGCTTACGCGTATTGTCGCGGGGATCCAGTTAACCGGGTGGACCCGACGGGACATACTTGGGCATGGATAAAGCCTATTTTACGAGCAGTAAATTTAATGAAACCCTCAGGTAGAGAGTCCGCGAGCAATATAACTGGCGTAGATATCAAGTCGCTCCCCAATCAAGATAAGACACTGACTACCTCATCGAAGCCAGTGAGCAACATAGACACTAAACCAAACCTCGAAGTCAAAACACTTCAAGGTAGCGTAAGCTCTCGCATTGACCAGCGCATCAACGAAGTTAACTCAAATTTCAACACAACTCCAAAAAAGGCCTACTACAAACTTACTCCACTGGAGCAAGCGAAATATACGAAAGCCCTAGACAAGGCAAAAACTCTTAGCCGAGCGGAGGAGAAAGTCTTGATACTCCAGATGCGCCCGTTACCGCAAGCTCCGAGTGACCCTGTTTTGTCTCGCTCCTCGTTTAGAAAAATAAACAGGCGTAACTCTCAGTATAAAAAGATTGAAGAGCCGCCAAGCGACGAGATTGTCGAAACCATTTTCAAAATAAGAAGAAGATGAGCACAGTTAGAAGCTGAGCGCCCCGGAAATACTTCGAAGAGATCATTCCATGACCATTGAACACACCGTCTTCTACCGCTACGACCCATTGGACCGCCTCGCCGCCTGTTCGCCTGCTGCAGGGGACAGTACCCAACGCTTCTACCAGAAGAACCGCCTGACCACGGAAATCCAGGGGCAGATCCAGCGCGCATTTTTCCAGACCGAAGATCAGTTGTTCGCCCAGCATCAGGGTCCCGACGGTTGCATCTTGCTTGCCAGCGATCAACAGCGCTCCGTACTCGACGCGATCAATGGTACCCAGCGGCAATCTGCGTCCTACACCCCGTACGGTGCTCGCCATCCGCAGGCTAATCCACTTGGGTTATTGGGTTTTACTGGCGAACGGGCGGATCCGGTTACCGGGCATTATTTGCTGGGGAATGGCTATCGGGCGTTCAATCCGACACTAATGCGATTCAACAGTCCGGACAGTTTAAGTCCGTTTGGCGAGGGTGGACTGAATGCGTTTGCATATTGTGGTGGGGATCCGGTTAATCGGATAGATTCTACAGGGCATATATGGCAGATTTTCAAACCGGCTCTTCGATCACTTGGGTTGATAAAAAAATCTTCTCCATCTCCGTCAAGACGGCCATCCTCCTCAAGCGGATCAGATCTTAGAGCTGCACTACGGGATATTTCCGAAGCTGAGCCTGTCCAGCCAGATTCTGGCAGCATTACTAGGTTTGACGTGGAAAGATCGGCCAGGTCGGCCGTCGCCAGAAATATGAAATTGGTCATAAGAGCTCAAAGGCAAACGGATTCTTTGTTCACCAGGGCTGTCATGGCAACTCCTCCCGATCAACTTACGGCTCAACTAGAAAAAATACCAAACGCACATCTCAGAAGTAAAATTTCAGAAACGATAAATTCAACACAATACCGCCACCTTGAGAAAAAGCTTCAAGGACCCGAGTTAAACACAAAAGTATTTGATAATTTTTTAGATGACTACACCTTAAGGGAAGCGTATTTTAATCATCAATGGGATACAGCGCCTTACGCATCCACCAAACCGTTACTCAACATAATCACGGCAATTAGTAGAATCAGGGAAGACTAACAATACCGAAATCAACATACATCGCATAAAAAACAATCAAAATCAAAACCCAGCTATCGATCTTGTTTAAATATTTAATGAGGCAGATATCTTGATTCTTTAATCTAGGTCGTCTTGAGGAACAAATCAAATGTCATATATAGACAATTCGACACTATGCCGATATCGCTACGACCCGCTGGACCGCCTCGCCACCTGCTCACCCGCCGAGCAAAACGGCATTCAGCGCTTCTACCAGAAGAAACGCCTGACTACGGAAATCCAGGGGCAGATCCAGCGGGCATTTTTCCAGACAGAAGATCAATTGCTCGCCCAACATCAGGGGCCCGATAACTGCACCCTGCTTGCCAGCGATCAACAGCGTTCGGTACTCGACGGGATCAATGATGCCCAGCGGCAATCAACGTCATACACCCCGTACGGTGGTCGCCATCCGCAGGCCAATCCACTTGGGTTATTGGGTTTTACTGGCGAACGAGCGGACCCGGTTACCGGGCATTATTTGCTGGGTAATGGTTATCGCGGATTTAACCCGGTATTAATGCGGTTCAATAGTCCTGACAGTTTCAGTCCGTTTGGAGAAGGCGGGTTGAATGCTTATGCGTATTGCCTCGGTAACCCGGTTAATCGGGTGGATCCGGCGGGGCATACGCCTGCCATTTTCAAGTCTTTATTTAGAGGCTTGGGATTGATGAAAAAGTCGACTCAGGTGACAAAACCACACATGAAAAATCTCACCATCATGGGAAAAGATGCTTATATTTTTGAGGATGTGTCCAGCGGGAGTAACCGTCTGAACATCGCATCCCATGGCATAGTCCCACTGCAAGGCCAATCTACAAAAATGATTGTCAACGACCAATTTTGGTCACCGCAGAAAATTCATTCTGCCCTGGAAAACAAAGGCTATAAATTTGATTCATTTGAAAGTATTCGGTTATTAGTTTGTTACTCTGGACACGGAGATACCAAATCATTTGCTGCCGAATTCGCGAACCTATCCAACAGGCCCGTTATTGGCTACAAGGGGCAGGTATCAACAAACCAAAGTATAGAAAGCGTATTGAAAGTTTTTACCGCCTACCAAAAACAATACGCTAGCAAATCTGAAAAATATCTTGCACGGCGGTATGCTCGCAAACAACTAATTATCAATAGACCCGCTGAAGCTATTCGCTTTACCCCTACCTAATATTCATCACTTCATTATTCCGTCCCATAAAAAGGGCGGCCTGTAGCCACCCTTTCTATTTTCGATGACGCCTTACGCCGCACTAAACATCTTATGCGGATCAATCACAAACTTCTTCGGCACGCCCGCATCGAACTCGCCGTAACCACGTGGTGCGTCGTCGAGGCTGATGACCTGAACGCCCACCACATCGGCAATATTGATGCGGTCCCACATGATGGCTTGCATCAGTTGGCGGTTGTACTTCATGACTGGAGTCTGGCCGGTATGGAAGCTGTGGGATTTCGCCCAGCCGAGGCCGAAACGAATGCTCAGGCTGCCCATTTTCGCGGCGGCGTCGACGGCACCCGGATCTTCGGTGACGTACAGGCCGGGAATACCGATCTTGCCTGCCACACGTACCACGCCCATCAGGGAGTTGAGCACGGTAGCCGGGGCTTCATGCTGCACGCCTGAGTGACCATGGCCACGAGCTTCAAAGCCTACGGCATCAACGGCGCAGTCCACTTCCGGCTCGCCCAGCAGTGCGGCGATCTGTTCGTGCAACGGGGTGTCCAGGGACAGGTCGGCGATTTCGAAGCCCTGGGCCTTGGCGTGAACCAGACGAGTCGGGTTGACGTCACCCACGATCACGACCGCAGCACCGAGCAGACGGGCCGAAGCAGCAGCGGCCAGGCCCACAGGACCTGCACCGGCGATATACACCGAGCTGCCCGGACCAACGCCCGCCGTAACAGCACCGTGATAACCGGTCGGCAGAATGTCGGACAGGCAGGTCAGGTCACGAATCTTTTCCATGGCCTTGTCGCGATCAGGCAGTTTCAGCAGGTTGAAGTCGGCGTACGGCACCAGCACGTATTCGGCCTGGCCACCGGTCCAGTCGCCCATGTCGACGTAACCATAGGCGCCACCGGGACGAGCCGGGTTGACGCTCAGGCAGACGCCGGTGTGTTGCTCCTTGCAGGAACGGCACAGGCCGCAGGCAACGTTGAAAGGCACGGAAACCAGATCGCCGATTTTCAGGTTTTCGACGCCGCTGCCCATTTCGATCACTTCACCGGTGATCTCATGGCCCAGCACCAGGCCGACCTGGGCAGTTGTACGACCGCGCACCATGTGCTGGTCGGAGCCGCAGATATTGGTGGATACCACGCGCAGGATGACACCGTGCTCGATCTTCCTGCCGCGCGGGTCCTGCATTTTTGGGTAGTCGATCTTTTGTACTTCGACCTTGCCAGCGCCGAGATACACCACACCACGATTACCAGACATGCTTTCACCTCGCTGTTGTTGTTATGTAGCGGAGAAATGCGCTGCTCTCAGGTGTTACAGCAACGCACGGATTGCTCTGGGGTGCTTGCTTATGATCTTGATGAATATAGGGGGCTGATTTTGTGGGAGCGAATTCATTCGCGAAGAGGCCTGTACATCCGACACATTTTCGTCGCCTGAACCGCCACTTTCGCGAATGAATTCGCTCCCACAAATCACCCCCACACCATCAGATGAGTTGCGTTAGAGGACCACTGTCCTGTTGGCGTTGAGGAACACCCGCCGTTCAATGTGATAGCCCACCGCCCGGGCCAACGTCAGGCCTTCGATATCCCGGCCTTTGGCAATCAGGTCTTCGGGATAATGGCTGTGGTCTACCACTTCCACGCCCTGGGCGATGATCGGGCCTTCGTCCAGGTCGTTATTGATGTAGTGCGCGGTGGCGCCGACCAGTTTCACGCCCTTGTTGTAAGCCTGATGGTATGGCTTGGCGCCCTTGAAACCGGGCAGCAACGAGTGGTGGATATTGATCGCCTTGCCATCGAGCTTGCGGCACAGGTCCGGGGACAGCACTTGCATGTAGCGGGCAAGGATCACCAGTTCGGCACCGGACTCCTCGATCACCTGCCAGACCTTGGCTTCCTGGCCAGGCTTGTCGTTGGGGTCGAGGGGAAAATGGTAGTACGGAATTTCGTGCCAGCGGGCCAGGGGCTCGAGATCCGGATGGTTGGACACCACCGCGACCACGTCCATGGATAGCTGATTAATGCGTTGGCGATACAACAGGTCGTTGAGGCAGTGATCGGCCTTGGAGACCATGATCACTACTTTTGGCCGATAGTTCGGCGCCGTGAGTTCGAAGATCATGCCGAAAGCCTGGCCACGCTCGGACAGTCCGGCGCGGAAAGCCTGCTCGTCGAAACCCTCGGGTTGACGGAATTCGACGCGAATGAAAAAGCGACTGGACAGGCGGTCATCGAACGAGTGGTGTTCGGTGACATAACAACCCTGCTCGAACAGATAACGGGTCACCGCATCCACCGTACCCAGCACGCTGGGACAATCGGCAGTCAGAATCCATGTGTCGGGGGCGCGGCTCATCGGTTATCTCCTCAAATTGACGCAACCCTTGTAGGAGCTGCCGCAGGCTGCGAAGGCGGTGTGTCAGACCAACCGATTCGCAGCCTGCGGCAGCTCCTACAAGGAGACTTCATCAGGCCTGAATGCCCAGGCCGTACTCGGCCGCAGCATCCTGCAACCACAACCACCAGTAATCGGAGAAGCTGCGGCGGATCAGCAGTTCCCAGGTTTCTTCGCCGGTACGACGAATCACCAGTTGGGACTTGGCGAACACGGTGCCAACGGCCTTGCCGACCGGAAAGTTGTCCGGGTGCACGTCGTAGCTGGTGGATTTCATCAGCACTTCGCGGACCTTGGGACCGGTCAGCTCCAACAGGGACTGGCCACCGCTGACATTGACGATCGCGATGTGCAGGCCGGCCAGGGCTTCGCGCAGTTTCTGCTCTGCGTCAAATTCCTCGCCTGTCGGCACGATCAGCAGCCACTCATCCGGGCCAAGCCATTGCAGGGAGCTGTCGCCGCTGCTGACCAGGGCCAGTGCGGAGGGCAGTTCCATGCCCAGGGCCTTGTGTACACCGGCGGCGAAGGCCGGATCATGGGCATCGCCACGGATAGTCAGATGGCCCAGCAGTTTTTTCTCGCGCAGGATCACGCCAGGGTTGGTGCGGCCTTTGCCGATCAGGCTGCCGAGGTCGGCGTGGAACAGCGGCGACTCAGCCTTTTCGCCGGTCGAAGGCCGCTGCTGGTAAACGTTGGCTGTGGTCATAAAGCACCTGTGTTGAATTCTGTTGTGTGAAGGCAGATCTGTAGGAGCTGCCGAAGGCTGCGATAGCTATCAAAAGCGCTGCCGCTGCGCGCCAGATCGCAGCCTGCGGCAGCTCCTACGATCGAGCACTACTCGATATTCTGCCGCTCACCCTTCGGATCGAAGAACACCGACGAGACGATCTCGGCTTCGATGAAGCTGCCATCGGCCAGAGGTGCCCAGACCTTCTCGCCCATGCGCTTGAGACCACCCTTGACCACGCCCATGGCGAACGAATAACCCAGCGAGTTGACCGCGTAGCTCGACGTCACGTGACCGACCATGGTCATCGGGATCGACTGCTTGGTGTCGAACACCAACTGGGCGCCTTCCGGCAGCCACTTGTTCGGGTCGACCGGCTTGAGGCCGACCAATTGCTTGCGTTGATCACGCACGCAGTCTTCGCGATTCATGCCGCGCCAGCCGAGCCACGAGAATGGCTTGGTGCGACCGACACACCAGCCCATGTTCAGGTCGTCCGGGGTCATCGAGCCGTCTGTGTCCTGGCCAACGATGATGAAACCTTTCTCGGCACGCAGCACGTGCATGGTCTCGGTACCGTACGGGGTCAGGTTGTACTTCTTGCCTGCCTCGGCGATTTTTTCCAGGACGCCCATGGCGTAGTCGGCCTGAACGTTCACTTCGTACGACAGCTCACCGGTGAAAGAGATACGGAACACACGGGCCGGTACGCCACCGACCTTGCCTTCTTTCCAGGTCATGAACGGGAAGGCTTCGTTGCTCAGGTCGATATCGGTGACTTCACTGAGCAGTTTGCGGCTGTTGGGGCCGGACAGCGTCATGGTCGCGTAGTGGTCGGTGACAGAGGTGAAGTACACCTTCAGGTCCGGCCATTCGGTCTGCTGATAGATTTCCAGCCATTGCAGGACGCGCGCAGCGCCGCCCGTGGTGGTGGTCATGATGAAGTGGTTGTCGGCGACACAGGCGGTTACGCCGTCGTCGAAGACCATGCCATCTTCTTTACACATCAGGCCGTAGCGCGCCTTGCCCACATCGAGCTTGGTCCAGGCGTTGGTGTAGATACGGTTGAGGAACTCACGTGCATCAGGGCCCTGGATATCGATCTTGCCCAGGGTCGAAGCGTCGAGCAGACCCACGCTGGCGCGCACGGCCTTGCACTCGCGACCGACGGCGGCATGGATGTCTTCACCGGCCTTGGGGAAATACCACGGACGCTTCCACTGGCCGACGTCTTCGAATTCGGCACCGTTCTTGATGTGCCAGGCATGCAGCGCGGTGAAGCGCACGGGCTCGAAGATATGACCGCAGTGACGACCGGCTACGGCACCGAAAGTCACCGGCGTGTAGTTCGGGCGGAACATGGTGGTGCCCATTTCCGGGATGGTCACGTTCAGCGAACGGGCGGCGATGGCCAGGCCGTTGACGTTACCCAGTTTGCCCTGGTCGGTACCGAAACCCAGTGCGGTGTAGCGTTTGACGTGTTCGACCGATTCGAAGCCTTCGCGGGTCGCCAGTTCGATGGCGGCAGCGGTGACGTCGTTCTGCAGGTCGACGAATTGCTTCGGCGCACGGGCAGTCGGTTTGTCGTGTGGCACCTGGAACAGCGCCAGCGTCGGCTCTTCGGCACGGCTCAGGGCTTTTGGCAGAATGCCTTCGACGGCTTTGAAACCGGCTTCACTGGCTGCGCGCACGCCGCCTTCGAAACCGTCGGCCAGGGAATCACCCAGGGCGTAGACGCCATTGATGCCACCGACACATACACGTTTCTGCGGTGCTTCGCCCGGTACGAAACCGAGGATTTCTTCACGCCAGACCGGCTTGCCACCCAGGTGGGACGCCAGGTGGACGATCGGGCTGTAGCCGCCGGAGCTGGCGATCAGGTCGCAATCGAGCCATTCGCCAGGGCTGGTGACTTTGTGGCTGCGCACATCG
Source organism: Pseudomonas sp. Pseusp88 (assembly GCF_047303955.1). Classification (NCBI taxonomy): domain Bacteria; kingdom Pseudomonadati; phylum Pseudomonadota; class Gammaproteobacteria; order Pseudomonadales; family Pseudomonadaceae; genus Pseudomonas; species Pseudomonas sp. Pseusp88. Next base: position 19,034 of record NZ_JBGLYM010000049.1, read on the forward strand.
ATCGCCGCGACGCGGGCAGCGCTGACGCGCTTGCTGCCACGGGCTTCGATCACGGCACTGCCGGTCAGGATGCGTACACCCTTGGCGCGGGCTTCTTCAACCAGGGCACCGCGCGGGTTGTGACGGGCATCGGCCACGGCCACTACCTGCAGGCCGGCATCAAGCCAGTCCAGAGCCACGCGGTAGGCGTAGTCGTTGTTGGTCGACAGCACCAGCTTCTTGCCCGGTGCCACACCGTAACGGCGCACATAAGTGGAAACGGCACCGGCCAGCATGTTGCCCGGCACGTCGTTGTTGCCGTAGACCAGCGGACGCTCGTGGGTACCGGTAGCCAGTACTACACGCTTGGCGCGGACGCGGTGCATGCGCTGACGGACCTGGCCGATGGGCGCGCGATCACCGAGGTGGTCGGTCAGGCGCTCATGGATGGTCAGGAAGTTATGGTCGTGGTAGCCGTTGACGGTAGCCCGTGGCAGCAGGGTGACGTTGGCCAGGCCTTGCAGCTCGGCAACGACGGTCGCGACCCATTCAGCAGCCGGTTTGCCATCGAGGCTTTCGCGGCTGTCGAGCAGGCTGCCGCCGAACTCTTCCTGTTCATCGGCGACGATGACACGAGCGCCACTGCGACCGGCGGCCAGGGCTGCGGCCAGACCCGAAGGACCGGCACCGACCACCAGCACGTCGCAATGATGGTTCATCGCATCGTAGGTATCAGGATCATTTTCGGTCGGCGAGCGACCCAGACCAGCGGCCTTGCGGATGTACTTCTCGTAGGTCATCCAGAAGGATTGCGGGTACATGAAGGTCTTGTAGTAGAAGCCCGGTGGCATCATCTTGCCGCCGACTTTACCGAGGATCCCCATCACGTCGTTGTTCACGCTTGGCCAGCCGTTGGTGCTGGTGGCGACCAGACCCGAGTACAGCGCCTGTTGCGTGGCACGCACGTTGGGGATCTGGGTGGCTTCGGTCGCGCCGATCTGCAGGACAGCGTTCGGCTCTTCGGAACCTGCTGCAAAGATCCCGCGAGGACGCGAGTATTTGAAGCTGCGGCCAATGATGTCGACGCCGTTGGCCAGCAGGGCTGCGGCCAATGTGTCGCCTTCAAAACCCTGGTAAGTCTGACCGTTGAAGCTGAAGTTCAGCACCTTGGTCCGGTCGATGCGGCCGCCGTTGGGCAGACGATTGCTCTGGCTCATGCCTTGTCTCCCTTGTTAGTAAATTGCGGCTTGGCGCCAATCGGGTAGGTTTCGAGAATTTCGTAGGTCACGGTGTCACGGGTCGCGTTGAAGTACTGACGGCAACCGGCGGCGTGAATCCACAGTTCGTGGTGCAGGCCACGGGGGTTGTCACGAAAGAACATGTAGTCGCCCCACTGTTCGTCGGTGCAGGCACTCGGGTCCAGGGGACGTGGAATGTGAGCCTGGCCGGACGCGTGGAATTCCTCTTCGGAGCGCAGTTCGCCACAGTGAGGACAGAAGATGTGCAGCATTGGGATTTCTCCTGTTAGTGGGCGACAGCCGCGGCGCCGTGTTCATCGATCAACGCACCGTTATGGAAACGGTCGATGGAGAAAGGCTTGGCCAGTGGATGCATTTCACCCTTGGCCAGGCTTGCAGCGAAGACGTTGCCCGAACCCGGCGTGGCCTTGAAGCCACCGGTACCCCAACCGCAGTTGAAGAACATGTTCGGAACGGGAGTCTTGGAAATGATCGGGCAGGCGTCCGGCGTGGTGTCGACGATGCCGCCCCACTGACGGTTCATGCGAACGCGCGACAGCACCGGGAACATCTCGACGATGGCCTGGATGGTGTGCTCGATCACCGGGTACGAACCGCGCTGACCGTAGCCGACCCAGCCGTCGATACCGGCACCGATCACCAGGTCGCCCTTGTCGGACTGGCTGATGTAACCGTGTACGGCGTTGGACATGATCACGCTGTCAATAATCGGTTTGATCGGCTCGGACACCAACGCTTGCAGCGGGTGAGATTCGATCGGCAGACGGAAGCCTGCCAGTTTGGCCATGTGCCCGGAGTTACCGGCCGTTACTACGCCGACGCGCTTGGCGCCGATGAAGCCTTTAGTCGTCTCGACACCGACACAGACGCCGTTTTCCTTGCGGAAACCGATCACTTCGGTCTGCTGGATCAGGTCAACGCCCAGGGCGTCGGCGGCACGGGCAAAGCCCCAGGCCACGGCATCGTGACGAGCGACGCCGCCACGGCGCTGAACGGTTGCACCGATAACCGGGTAGCGAGTGTTTTTCGAGCAGTCCAGGTACGGAATCTCGTCCGCGACCTGCTTGGCGTTGAGCAGCTCGCCGTCCACGCCGTTGAGGCGGTTGGCGCTGACCCGACGCTCGGAATCACGCATGTCCTGCAGGGTGTGACACAGGTTGTAGACGCCACGCTGGGAGAACATCACGTTGTAGTTCAGGTCCTGGGACAGGCCTTCCCACAATTTCATGGCGTGCTCGTACAGGTGGGCCGATTCGTCCCACAGATAGTTGGAGCGCACGATGGTGGTGTTACGGGCGGTGTTGCCGCCGCCCAGCCAGCCTTTTTCGACCACGGCCACGTTAGTGATGCCGTGCTCCTTGGCCAGGTAATAAGCCGTGGCCAGACCATGCCCGCCGCCGCCGACGATAACCACGTCGTAGACTTTCTTCGGGGTTGGCGTGCGCCACATGCGCTGCCAGTTTTCGTGGTGGCTGAGGGAGTGCTTGAAAAGGCCGAAGCCTGAGTAATGCTGCATGAGGGCTACTCCTGACTCAGCGGTAAACCGGGAAATCGGCGCACAGTGCCGCAACCTGACGGGCAACGTCAGCCTCGACATCGGCATCACCGAGGTTGTCGAGAATGTCGCAGATCCAGCCGGCCAGCGTGACGCACTGGGTAACTTTGAAACCGCGAGTGGTGACGGCCGGGGTGCCGATACGCAGGCCCGAAGTCACGAATGGCGATTGTGGGTCGTTAGGTACGGCGTTCTTGTTCACGGTGATGTGCGAACGGCCCAGGGCTGCGTCAGCCTCCTTGCCGGTCAGGCCCTGCTTGATGAGGCTGACCAGGAACAGGTGGTTGTCGGTACCGCCGGAAACAACGTCGTAACCGCGATCGATGAACACCTGGGCCATGGCCTGGGCGTTGTCGATCACTTGCTGTTGATAAGCCTTGAAACCCGGCTCCATGGCTTCCTTGAAGCACACCGCCTTGCCGGCGATCACGTGCATCAGCGGGCCGCCCTGGGCGCCCGGGAATACGGCGGCGTTGAGCTTTTTCTCGATCTCTTCGTTGGCCTTGGCCAGGATCAGGCCACCACGTGGACCGCGCAGGGTCTTGTGAGTGGTGGTGGTGACCACGTCAGCGTAAGGCAGCGGGTTCGGGTACAGACCGGCAGCGACCAGACCGGCTACGTGAGCCATGTCGACGAACAGCAGGGCACCGACCTTGTCAGCGATCTGACGGAAGCGCGGGAAATCCAGAGTCTTGGAGTAGGCAGAGAAGCCGGCAACGATCATCTTCGGCTTGTGCTCGACAGCCAGGCGCTCGACTTCGTCGTAGTCGATCAGGCCGGTGGTGGTGTCGATGCCGTACTGCACGGCGTTGTACAGCTTGCCGGACGAGGAAACCTTGGCACCGTGGGTCAGGTGACCGCCATGGGCCAGGCTCATGCCCAGAATGGTGTCGCCTGGCTGGATCAGCGCCAGATAGACAGCGCTGTTGGCCGACGAGCCGGAGTGCGGCTGGACGTTGGCGTAATCGGCACCGAACAGCTGCTTGGCGCGTTCGATGGCCAGTTGTTCGACTTTATCGACGTGCTCGCAGCCGCCGTAGTAACGCTTGCCCGGATAACCTTCGGCGTACTTGTTGGTCAGGCCGCTGCCCTGGGCTTGCATCACGCGCTTGCTGGTGTAGTTCTCCGAGGCGATCAGTTCGATGTGATCTTCCTGACGTTGCTCTTCGGCGTTCATGGCCGACAGGAGTGCATCGTCATAACCCTGGATCTGGTCTTGCTTGCTGAACATCGCGGATCTCCCAGCGGCGGCGCTGCGCCTGACTTATCGATAGGGCTTGTGGTCTGCCCTTTGTCAGCGATGGTAGGGCTCGGGCCGGTCGGTCAGATGCCTACGGACGCCACGCAAAGGTTCGTTTACGACATGGGTTGCCCGGGATTGAAAAATGATGGGTGTTACGCGCTCAGAAGCGATGAAAGGAATATCGGATGGGGGGCGGATTTATCCGCAAAGACGTCGATAAATCCAGCGTTGTCGCCGTCTGAAGCAGCGCTTCGCGAATGAGTTCGCACCCACAATTCTCCCCCTGGGCCTTTGCGTTTGCATAAATAAAAATCCCCCGATTGCCGGGGGATTTTTCATATCGAAATGTCGCAATCAGGCCAAAGGCTTGTTCGCGACCAGACCGTCAGCGCGGAACATGCCGCGAATACCACGCACGGCCTGACGAATACGATCCTGGTTCTCAATCAACGCGAAGCGCACGTGATCGTCGCCGTACTCACCGAAACCGATCCCCGGCGAGACACAGACCTTGGCGTCGGCCAGCATCTTCTTGGCAAATTCCAACGAGCCCATATGCGCATAAGCCTCGGGGATCTTGGCCCAGACATACATGGACGCCTTGGGGTTCTCGACCATCCAGCCCAGCTCGTGCAGACCCTTGACCAGTACATTGCGACGCTGGCGATACTGCTCGGCAATGTCTTTCACGCACTGCTGGTCGCCTTCAAGCGCCGCAATGGCCGCGACCTGCAGCGGCGTAAAAGTGCCGTAGTCGTGATAACTCTTGATCCGCGCCAGGGCGTTGACCAGTTCCGGGTTACCGACCATGAAGCCGATGCGCCAGCCCGCCATGTTGTAACTCTTGGACAGGGTGAAGAACTCCACCGCAATGTCCTTGGCGCCGGGCACCTGCATGATCGACGGGGCTTTCCAGCCGTCGTAGACGATGTCCGCGTAGGCCAGGTCGTGAATCACCAGCACGTCGTACTGTTTGGCCAGGGCCACCACGCGCTCGAAGAAATCCAGCTCCACGCACTGCGCGGTAGGGTTGGACGGAAAGCCCAGGATCATCATTTTCGGCTTGGGAATCGAACCGCGAATGGCTTTTTCCAGCTCGGCAAAGAAATCCACGCCGGGGATCAGTGGTACCGAGCGGACCTGGGCGCCGGCAATCACGGCACCGTAGATATGAATCGGATAGCTGGGATTGGGCACCAATACTGTGTCGCCCTGATCAAGGGTCGCCAGCATCAAGTGCGCCAGGCCCTCTTTCGAACCGATGGTGACAATGGCTTCGGTTTCCGGGTCGATATCGACCTCGTAACGTTCCTTGTACCAGTTGGAAATCGCCCGACGCAGGCGCGGAATCCCCCGGGAAGTGGAGTAGCCATGGGTGTCTTCGCGCTGGGCGACGGTGACCAGTTTTTCGACGATATGCGGCGGCGTGGCCCCATCGGGGTTGCCCATGCTCAAGTCGATAATGTCCTCACCACGACGGCGAGCGGCCATTTTCAGCTCGGCGGTGATGTTGAACACGTAAGGGGGGAGTCGATCGATGCGCGAAAAGCGGCGCGGCGAACCTTGGTCTGCCATGAGAGCCTCTGAAGACGTAAGCGCCCGGAACCGTCCGAGCGACGCTGGCCGCATGTGGCGGCCTGGGCAGAAGATAAATCCAATGCTGGCGTTTTGTCTAATCCTGTTTTCTGGCTTGTGTTTTTTCTGTGGGACTGGCTTTAGCCGGGAAGGCGCTTTCCCGGCTAAAGCCGGTCCCACAATTGCTCATCCGTCAGCTCAGCAGCCGAGCAAGGCCATACAGCAGCAGAAAATGCACCGGATAGATCCCATACGCCCATCGCCGCATCGGCCATATCCGTCCTGCGGGCTGCACCCGTAGCAGCAGCATCCCCGCCAGCGGCCCCAGTACGCAGGCAATCAGCGCCCCGATGGAAATTGGATCGCCCCAGGCCACGGCGGCGAATATCTGCGACCAGGCGTTGCTGAACAGGCATACCACGCCAGGAATCAGGGCAAAACCGATAGGCCGCTCAAGCACCAACAAACAGGCCCAGGGCAGCAGCACGCCAAAGAAACCAAACATCAATTTGTCCTGCAACAACGCCCCGAGCAGCACCGCCGCCAGCGCCAGATTGCGACTGACGGCCGAGCGATGACGCCAGCCCTGAGCCACCAGCATGCCCAGGGCCAGGGTTGGCAGGACGTTGAGGGTGTCAGCCTCTGCGGCAGGCATATACAGCCGATAGGGAATCTCCGCCAACCCGGCGAACAGCAACAACCAGCCCAGGTAGTGCCACTGCACACGCGGGCCTTCCAACCCGCGCACCCGCCGCGCCAGATTCACCGCAATGGCCAGGCAAAACCAGGGGAACGCCAGACGCCCCGGCACATACAGGACGTTCAGCGGCAAACCGATATAACGCAGGTGATCCAGCACCATGCTGGCCATGGCCAGCCACTTGAGCAGATCCAGCGCCTTGTTGCGGCGCGGCAGGTACGGCGGGTTGGAAAGATCCATGGCACTCCGAAATATTGGGTTCTCTCAACGAACACAAGGCCGATAGCGTGGGACCGGCTTTAGCCGGAAAGACGATCGCATGATCGATGCATTCATATCGACCTTACTGGCGCCTTCCCGGCCAAAGCCGGCCCCACAGACTTCATTCCATTGAGGTAATTGTGTTGCATTTGATAGGCCCCAGCCCGCTTTTTGCTACAGTGCGCACCATAATCGATCACAAGGAACCGGCCATGACAGACCAAAGCCAACAGTTTGCCAGCGACAACTATTCCGGGGTCTGCCCCGAAGCCTGGTCCGCCATGGAACAGGCCAATCATGGCCATCAGCGCGCCTATGGTGAAGACCAATGGACCGCCCGCGCCGCCGATCATTTCCGCAAACTGTTCGAAACCGACTGCGAAGTATTCTTCGCCTTCAACGGCACGGCGGCCAATTCCCTGGCGCTGTCGTCACTGTGCCAGAGCTACCACAGCGTCATCTGCTCGGAAACCGCCCATGTCGAAACCGACGAATGCGGCGCGCCGGAGTTTTTCTCCAACGGCTCCAAGCTGCTTACCGCCCGCAGCGAAAACGGCAAGCTGACCCCCGAGTCGATCCGCGAAGTCGCCCTCAAGCGCCAGGACATCCACTACCCCAAACCCCGCGTGGTAACCCTGACCCAGGCCACGGAAGTCGGCAGCGTCTATCAACCTGATGAGCTGAAGGCCATCAGCGCCACCTGCAAGGAACTGGGCCTTAACCTGCACATGGACGGCGCCCGCTTCGCCAATGCTTGCGCCTATCTGGGCTGCTCGCCCGCCGAGCTGACCTGGAAATCCGGAATCGACGTCCTGTGCTTCGGCGGCACCAAGAATGGCATGGCCGTGGGCGAAGCGATTCTGTTCTTCAACCACAAGCTGGCCGAAGACTTCGACTACCGCTGCAAACAGGCTGGGCAACTGGCGTCGAAAATGCGTTTCCTGTCGGCGCCCTGGGTCGGACTGCTGGAAAACGACGCCTGGCTCAAGCACGCCCGGCACGCCAACCACTGCGCGCAGCTGCTGGCCGAACTGGTAAAAGATATTCCCGGAGTGGAACTGATGTTCCCCGTACAAGCCAACGGCGTGTTCCTGCAACTGTCGGAACCGGCCATCGCCGCCCTGACCGCCAAGGGCTGGCGCTTCTATACCTTCATCGGTAATGGCGGCGCCCGTTTCATGTGTTCGTGGGACACCGAAGAGGAGCGCGTGCGTGAGCTGGCGGCGGATATTCGCCTGGTGATGAGTGCCTGACCCTACCTGTTGGAGCGAGGCTTGCCCGCGAACCTGACGACGCGCAATGTCTGGCACACCGCGTCATAGCTTTCGCGGGCAAGCCTCGCTCCAACGAAGCAAGTGCCGGCCCTCAGCCCTGGGCGATAGTCCTGGAGATCACGTCCACCGTCGCATCGACCTGCTCCCGGCAGCGGTCCAGCTCTTCGCGGTGCTGTTGCTGCATCTCGATCTGCTGCGAGCAAAGGTTCAGGGCCGCCAGCACCAGCAGGCGGTCACCGATCAGGGTCGGGTAGCGGCGCTTGGTTTCGGCCAGGGCTTTCTTGAGCATGCCGGTAGCCTGCAGCAAGGTGATTTCTTCGCCTGGCGGCGCCTTGATCGAATAGTCGGTGCCGAGAATGGAGACAACCGTTACGCCGTTTTCGTCCTGGATCATGCGCCGACTGCACTGACGCGGGTGGCGCGTTCAACCAGGGCCTGGATGCGGGCGGTCGTCGCACCCTGTTTTTCTTCCTGTTCCAGCAGGCTCAACTGCAGGCTGTCGTTGTCATCCCTGACTTGGGCCAGCTCGGCGCTGAGCTGCGCGTTCGTGTCCTGCAACTGCTGGTTCTGTTGCACCAGGTTGCTGACAAGTTCTTCCAATTGATTAAGGGATGCTTCCAACATTTTGATTTCTCGGGCGAATTTCAACGGGCGCACACGATAAAGAAAAGTAACCGGCCATGCCAGAAATTCGTGGGCGCATGAGGGCTCTGTTGACTCTGTTTAACTCAACAGGTTCCTGCTGTCGGTCGGACCGGAAAACAGCTTTCGACAAGGCGATTCGCCATGATTTTGTTTCAAAATGATACGAATTCATTCAAGAACCGTCGCTTCAGACCGATAGACAACTACCAGAATTGCCAGTCCAGCCCACTTGGGGCCGTTATCCAACTTTCCCTACGGAAGATCGCTCATGTCAATGCGCAACATGAATATTGCTCCGCGCGCGTTCCTCGGTTTTGCTGTCATAGGCGCCTTGATGCTGATCCTTGGCATTTTTTCCCTTACGCAAATGAGCAATATTCGCCAGTCGGGCGACGTCATTGCCCGCGATAGCGTGCCCAGCATCCGCGCCTTGGACAAAATGATCGACACCAGCGTGCGCCTGCGGGTGTTGTCCTATCGCCTGCTGGTCAACCGCGATCCAGCGGTGCAGCAGAAAACCCTGGACGCCATGACTGCACGCTTTCAACAAATGGGCATTGCCCAAGCGATCTATGAAAAGCTCATCACTGGCGACGAGGAGAAAGCGACCTACAACGAATTCCTCCAGTTGCTGAGCCAATACCGCCAGTTCGAAGACCGCATGCGCGGTTACAGCCGCGACAACAAGCTCGACGAGCTGGGCAAGATGCTCAATACCGAGCTTCAGCAGAACTCGGATCAGATGAACGTGCTATTGAGCAAACTGGTCGAGATCAACGGCAAGCAATCCGACGCGGCCAACAACCGCGCTGCCGACCAATACTCTTCGGCCTTCAATATGGTGGTGGCCCTGCTGATCGTGGCGACTGTCCTGACCCTGCTGTTCGCCTGGCTGCTGACCAATAGCATCACCCGCCCGATTTCCCAGGCACTTGCCGCTGCCGAGACCATTGCCGAAGGCAACCTGACACACGTGGTCAAGGTTGACGGCACCGACGAAGCCGGTCGCCTGCTGGCCGCCATGCATAAGATGCAGGAGAAGCTGCGCGACACCCTGCAACGCATTTCCGGCTCCGCAACCCAACTGGCGTCTGCGGCCGAAGAACTGAACGCCGTCACCGACGAAGGCGCCCGTGGCCTGGCCAGGCAGAACGACGAGATCGAGCAGGCCGCCACAGCGGTCAACGAGATGACCAGCGCCGTGGAAGAAGTCGCGCGCAACGCCATCAGCACTTCCGACGCCTCGAAAAACGCCACCAGCTCAGCCGGTGACGGTCGCGATCTGGTGCAGGAAACTGTCAGCGCCATCGAGCGTATGAGCAGCGATGTGCAGGCGACCGCCGATCTGGTTGGCAATCTGGCAGAAGAATCGCGGGATATCGGCAAGGTGCTGGACGTTATTCGCGGTCTGGCCGATCAGACCAACCTGCTGGCCCTCAACGCCGCCATCGAAGCGGCACGGGCCGGTGAAGCCGGTCGTGGTTTTGCCGTAGTGGCAGACGAAGTGCGCGCACTGGCGCACCGCACCCAGCAATCGACCAGTGAAATCGAGCGCATGATCGGCAGCATTCAGGGCGGTACGGAGAAGGCCGTGGGTTCGATGCGCAACAGCACCGAGCGAGCGGCATCGACCCTGAGCATCGCCAAGGGGGCCGGCCTGGCGCTGGACACCATCAACACAGCCATTGTCGAGATCAACGAACGCAACCTGGTGATTGCCAGCGCCGCAGAAGAACAGGCCCAGGTGGCGCGGGAAGTGGATCGCAACCTGGTGAATATCCGCGATCTGTCGGCGCAATCGTCCGACGGCGCGACCCAGACCAGCGCGGCCAGCGGCGAGCTGACACGTCTGGCGGTGGATCTGAACGGGCTGGTTTCGCGGTTCAGGTTGTAAAGTAAGACATCACCTTCTGTGGGAGCGAATTCATTCGCGAAAGCTGTGGTTCAGACGATGAAGAGGTGCTGAATGTACAGGCCTCTTCGCGAATGAATTCGCTCCCACAGGATTCGCTTCCACCGAACTCCCTCTCACAGAATCCGCCCGCATAGGCGATGTCGATCAATACTCGATCCGCACATCACCCTTCGGCACGCTGCAGCACGACAGGATGTAACCCTCGGCCACGTCGTCGTCGGTGATGCCGCCGTTGTGCTCCATCTCCACTTCGCCGCTGAGCTTCATCACCTTGCAGGTACCGCAGATGCCCATGCCGCAGGCTTTGGGGATCATCATACCCAGCTTGGCTGCCGCGGCGTGGACGGTTTCGCCCGGCGCCACGCGGATGCTCTTGCCGGTTTCGGTGAACTCGACCTGATGCAGCTCGGAGGTATCCACATCCGGTGCTTCGGCCGCCTGTTCGGCGTGCTCCACGGCGTCGGCGCGGGCTTCCGGCGGCGTCGCGCCGAAGGATTCCTCGTGGTACTGGGCCATATTGAAACCGGCGGCTTCCAGCAGGCGCTTGACCGCATTCATGTACGGCGTCGGGCCACAGCAGAACACTTCGCGCTCCATGAAGTCCGGTGCCATCAGTTCCAGCATCTTGTGGTTCAGGTAGCCGCGATAACCGGCCCAAGGCTCACCCATGCCGTATTTTTCGCAGATCAGGTGCAGGCTGAAGTTATCGATCCGCGACGCCATGTGTTCCAGCTCGCGATGATAAATGATGTCTTTCGGCGAACGGGCACTGTGGACAAAGACCATGTCGACATTGGCGTTGGTGTCGTAGAACCAGCGCGCCATGGACATGACCGGGGTGATACCGACACCGCCGCTGAGGTAAAGGATCTTCGGATTCGGGAAATCGATGGCGTTGAACAACCCGACCGGCCCGTGCACGGCCAGCTCCTGGCCTTCATGCAGGGTGTCGTGGAGCCAGTTGGAAACCTTGCCGCCCGGTACGCGCTTGATGGTCACCGAGAAGCTGTAAGGCACCGACGGTGAGCTGGAAATGGTGTAGGAGCGCATCACCTGCACGCCTTCGATCTCCAGCTCCAGAGTAACGAACTGCCCCGGCTTGAAGAAGAACAGGATCGGCTGGTCGGCCATGAAACAGAAGGTCCGCACATCCCAGGTTTCCTGGATCACCTTGACGACGCGCACCAGGTGGCGGCCATTGGCCCATGTCTGGGTATTTACCGGGCTGAGGAAACTATTGGACATGCTGTTCTCCACGGCCGACTGTCGGCCTTATATGGGACGGATTCTGCGTAACGCGCAGGACGACCACTTACCTATCTGCGACATCGACGTACTTACGGCGACCAGCCCCCAACGACATGGGTTACGACGTCGGGAACGGATGCGGCCATGTCGCCCATGGATAAGGTTCGGTCGCGACTCGGCTCCACACTCGCCGCTAAATATTTGTCGATATTTCAGCATGGACGGCAAAAGCACCGGCCAAGCGTGCAAACACCAACACAACCGTTATTAGCCCATTTCGCCGACCGCGCCGTGAGCGGTCATGAGGATTACCACGATGGACACAACTACCCTGAGCCTGGGCGATCCGCTGGAACCTGCACGCAAGGCCACCGCCGAGATGCTGCAGAATCGTGAGCGCACCTATTCGTTGCCGCAGCCTTTCTACAGTGATGAGCGCCTGTTTGAAATCGACATGCAGGAAATCTTCCAGAAGGAATGGCTGATCGCTGGCATGACCTGCGAGATTCCAGCCAAAGGCAACTACATGACCTTTCAGATCGGCAAGAACCCGGTCCTGATCGTTCGTGGCCCGGACGGCTCGGTCAACGCCTTCCACAACGTCTGCCGCCACCGCGGTTCGCGCCTGTGCACCGGCGAGAAAGGCAAGGTCGCCAAGCTGGTTTGCCCTTACCACCAGTGGACTTACGAACTGGACGGCCGCCTGCTGTATGCGGGCAGCGAAATGGGCGATGACTTCGACATGAAGAACTTCAGCCTCAAGCCGATCAACGTCAAGACTGCTGGCGGCTACATCTTCATCAGCCTGGCGCAAAATCCGCCGGCCATCGACGCGTTCCTGGAAACCCTCAAGCACTACATGGAACCGTACGACATGGAAAACACCAAGGTGGCGGTGCAAACCACCTTGATGGAGAAAGCCAACTGGAAGCTGGTGCTGGAAAACAACCGCGAGTGCTACCACTGCAGCGGTTCGCACCCTGAGTTGCTCAACACCCTGCTGGAATGGGATGACGTCACCGATCCACGCGCCACCCAGTCCTTCAAGGACCACGTCGCCGAGTCCGCCGCCGCTTGGGATGCCGAGAAGATCCCGTTCGCACACGCCAGCTTCGGTCTGCGCAACCGTATCGTGCGCATGCCCCTGCTCAAGGGCACCGTGTCCATGACCATGGACGGCAAGCAAGGCAGCAAGAAGCTCATGGGCCGCATCAAGAACCCGGATCTGGGCTCGATGCGCATCCTGCACCTGCCGCACTCCTGGAACCACTGCATGGGCGATCACGTCATCGTCTTTACCGTGTGGCCAATCAGCGCTCAGGAAACCATGGTCACCACCAAATGGCTGGTGCACAAGGACGCCGTCGAGGGCGTGGACTACGACGTAGCGCGCCTGCGCGAAGTCTGGGACGCGACTAACGACCAGGACCGTCGCCTGGCCGAAGAAAACCAGCGCGGCATCAACTCAGTCGCCTACCAGCCTGGCCCGTACTCCAAGACTTACGAGTTCGGCGTGGTCAACTTCATCGACTGGTACAGCGCGCGCATGCTGGAAAACCTCGGTGCCGAGCCTGCCCCATACCTGAAGGGTATTGCGGTTAATCACGAGTAAGCTTTTGAGTACCGGTGGGACCGGCTTCAGCCGGGAAGGCGTCTTCCCGGCTGAAGCC